>JBOIDH010000064.1:0-9407 GCA_050740495.1 Gammaproteobacteria bacterium
AAGCTGTGGGTGGAGATACTTAAGGTCCCCCCCAGGTACTGCGATACCGGCACACTGCGCAAGTGACCGGCATCGTCATAGACGTACTGTTGATCCTTGAGCAGGGCGCCCGATGTGCCGGTGCCCAGGATCTCGGTGTCATAGCGCACGTTACCGTAGGCATCATGGGTGTACCAGGTGCGCGTCGTGTTGTTGTGGATGACACTGCGCAAGCGCAGCGCGTTGTAGTCCAAGACGTGGCTGTCCGCGCCCTGCGCCATCAGGGTCAGATTGCCGAAGGCGTCGTACTCGAAGCTCCCCGCGCCCCAACGGCCCTGGGCGCTCGTCAGCCGATTGAGCGCATCATACCCGAAGGCGCGGTCCTCGGCGGGGTTCAAGGGATCGCTCAGGCCGAGCACGTTACCGAGCGCATCGTAAGCATAATGGAGCTCCGCAAGCCCGTGGTGCAGAAACTCGGAAATCCACTGCCGCTCGTTGAGCGTGATGTCGGTCAGCTCGCCGTTGGCATAGTTGATCCGGGCGAGCTGGCCCGAGGGATGATAGCTCACCCCGCTCAGGTAAGGCGCGGCCTGGGTCGGGCGGCCGAAGGCATCGGGGAGGTAGTCGACCACCCGTCCCGAGGGGTAGGTAAGCGTTGCGAGGACGTCGAGCGCGTTATAGGTGAAGTTGAGCGCATAGGGGACGGCGTCGAGCGTCAGTACCTTTTCGATGAGATTATCGTTTTTGTCATAACGCTGGTCGATCACGGCGTGGCTGTTGGTGAGCTTGGTGAGATGTCCATCGGCATCGTAGCGCTTGGTGACATCGGGGGTGGCGCCCGGATAGTCGATTAACACCTGGCGGTTGAGAGTATCGTAACTGTAGGCCGTCACCCCGGAGCTTCCCACCTGATGGGAGATCATGTTGCCCACCTCGTCGCGTCCGTAGGCCGTCACCCCGGTCTCGGGATCTGAGACCGAGGTGAGGAAATAGCGGCTGTCGTAGCTCAGCTCGCGGGTGTAGCCACTGATGGAGCCGTCCGCGGGATTGAGTTCCCCCTGAAACACCTCGGTCGGGAGGTTGCGCAGGTTGTAGTCGAGGATCGTATAGAGATTATTCGGCGCGATGATCTGCACCAGGACCTTGCCTTTGTCCGGATCGCCAAAGCTGCGGTAGAGGTAATTCGTCGAATTGCCGCGCTCGTCGGTTTCCGTTACCTCACCGCCCCCGTAGACGTAGCTCCGTTGCGCCCCGTCGGGGTGCTGCAGGGTGGTCGGGCGTTTGAGAAGGTCATAGGCATAACTCACCCCGGCTTCGGAGCTTGGATAGGACTCGAAGATCTTGTTGCTGTGGACGTCGTACTTCATCGTTTGCGTGATGCTGATGCCGAGCGCCGTGTCGGCGCGCGTGGTACTGACCACCCGTCCAAAGCCGTCGAGTGTGATGCGCTCCTCGTAGCTCCCGCGGGTGAGCGTCTTGCCGCTCGCGTCCCAGACGATGCTGACCGGGGCATGGGTCGGATAGGTGATTCCAGTCAGCCTGTTCGTGCCGTCATAGGTGAAGTTGCGGGTGAATCCCCGGCCGTTGGTTTGCGAAGCGACGGTGCCGGTGCCGTTGACGACGCGCGCGAGCGTGACCGACTCGGGATGCTCTTCGAGCTGCGCGCTGCCGCGGTGGTAGCTCGCATAGCGCGTGGTACTCCCGCGCGCGTCGGTTGCGCTCGCGAGATCCCCCTCGGGGGTGTAGGTATAGCTCCTCAGGACGCCGTTCTCGTCCGTGGCGATGAGATCGCCGTCCTCGTTGAAGCTGCGATCGGTATGGCTCACGGCCTCGCCATTCTCCCCGAGGATGGTCTCGTCCTCGAGTTGATGGAGGATCCATTTCTCGCGATCGATGTAGTAGCTGAGCTCGGTCACCTTGTCGGGATCGCCGGCGATGTTGGAGCTCTCAATGATCCTCCCCGCATTGCCGAAGGCGTCGTAGTGCTCATAGCGGATCTCATTTCCGGAATCATCGCGGCTATGAACCTGTCTCGCGAGCTGCGGGACGTAGGTGTCCTCGTCGAGCCCCTCACGGCCATGCCAGAAGTTCTCGTGGGAGATCAACCGCGGTTCCCAGCCATTGGTAACTTCATCCACCAATGTCGATCCCACGAACGCACAACTGCCGGCCGAGCAGCCGTCCCGTGTTTCTTGCTTGTAGAGGAGACCGGTTGCCCACAGGATGCCGCTCGACAGCCCCCCGGTATAGGAATAGCCATAGTGGTAGTAAACCTGCTTGCCGCCCGGCATTCTCACGGTGGTCTTGTCGAGTCCGGAAGTCCAGGTGCCCTTGTCGGTAAAGAATAACTCCGGTGAATGGGGCTCGAACTCGAATCTCCAGGTGCCGCTGGGTAAGGACGAGCCGGGGCCCACCGAGATGATCCCGGGTGGATTACCGGAAACGTCCTTGGTGGCGATAGCGGTGGTTCTATCGATCGACAGATCGTCGGGGGTAAAATCGATATGCTGATAGGCGTAGGTAATATTGGCGCCGTACGGATAGGTGACGGTCTTGAGAGCGTAGTTGCCGGCCGTGTCGGGGGAGGTATAAGGATAGTAGCTATAGCGCCACCGCAAGCCATCGGGACGGATCACCTCGGTGAGATTATGGTAGTTGTCGCCGTACCCCGGACCGATCGCCTCGATCGGTCCGTAACGGTAAGTCCACGTTTGCTCATTGGCAGTAATCTTATCTAGCCGGATAAACGCGCTTTCCTCATCGAGGTACTCGAATTTGACCTGGCGGCCGTCACTTGCCGTGACCGTGTCGATGTAAATAAAGTTCGACGCGTTGGTCTTGTAGGTGATATCGATGGTGTTGCCATGCCGATCACGAATATGGGTCGTGTACCAGCTCCAATGGTTGTTCAAGGTGTTGAGCGCGTCCATGGTGTAGACCGTGCCCGTGGGAGAGGTCAGGATGAGTCCCTGACCGCTGCCGTTACATAGGGCCCGCCAGCCGCTCTTGGTTATGAGATAGGTGCCATGCACGGCATCAAGGACCAAGAGCTCGCGGCCGCCGTCGGGGAATTCGATCGATGGGTTATCTTTGGTGCTGACCGCATAGAGGTCTTGCAGGCAGAGCGTGTCCGTGTAGTCCGTAGGAATCACGACGCGGCCGAAATGCATGGTCCAGCCTGCGCCGGTGACGGTGCGTACCCCGAGAGCTTCTTGGGGGCTCGTATACACGCGGGTCACCTTGAGATCCAGACCGCCATTGCCGGGAACATGCACATCGACGTATCTGTGCTGCAAGGTCCCCGAGAAGGGATCGATGTGTTCGTTGAGATCTTGATTGAGGGTCTCCTTGAAGGGATTGAGACCCGGTTCGGCGTAGTAATCGCGGATCTCCTCACCGTACGCTACGGCATACGAACTAAACGAGAGGATGACTGCCATTAATACCTGGTAAGAATCGCGCATGTGCACCCCTCCTTGGGTGAGAACCATCGTGAACGAATTGACGAGCAAGGCGCCCCGGCGGCGCTCGCCTGAACCTCAGCGGCGTGGCTGGTTGGATAGTAAGCCCGGGGGTTCAATCCTCCCCTTGCGGGGCTTACGCCTAGCTTTGGCTGCCTTTTGCGGTGCTTTTCCAGAGTCCGGAACTGCGTTCTGGGCTTGATCTGGTAGCGGTGTAAAACTGGTCACAGACGGAACCTGCACCGGCAGTCGAGTCACGCCAATTTCTGCCTCCGGGTGTGTCTGTGCGCTTGAAGCGCCGGCGACTAAGCACAGTAACGCGCACAATCCTGATCGAGATGACATGGTATAAAGCTCCTAGCTAACTCCAACGTAGACTCACTTCCATTCGGCCCGGTTAGTATCGGCGGTAGCCGAGAATCTTTAGCGCTAGTACAGCCGAAGCGTCCAGCACCACTGTCACCGCTCGGATTCCCGTTTCGCTTCATCGCGGCGCTCTGCAAGTAATTCCGCCGCGAGGCTCTTGCCTTTCGGCAGGCGGGCAAACCGAGCCTTCAGGCGACGCTTGATCGTCTCCGGTTTCTCCAAAACGAGCCGCCCTTCTTCGAGGTGAGCGACGAGGGTATCGCCGGGCTCGAACCCCAACGTTCGGCGTAGCGCGGCTGGGATGACGAGACGGCCTTGGGGGTCCCTAGTGGATTTCGGCATTGACCTGTGGTCGTGCCATGGCCGGCTCATTATGGTCCAGGATAACATTTCGTGCTATCTTGGACGCTGTCGTGCAATACACCTAACCTTGCGAAAGCGCATCGAGTTTCCTATGCTTCAAGCCGCTTTCCGAGCGGCAGCAGTGCCAAAAGCTCAGTGGGCTTCCAGCGTGGACTGAGGAGCCGCCTCACAACGCTGTGTCACGCTGTGACCGGATAGAGGTTCCCGCCTCTTTAACTGTCACGCTGTAAAAAGCCGAACCGAAGGGAGGGTAGACGTGCGAACAAGTGGCGCGGAGGAATCGAGCCTTGCCGATGCCGTGGCGGCACACCTAGCACGAACCGACGGTCCCGTGCCCCTTCCGACGCTCGGGACGCGCCTTCGCAAAGCCGGGGTGCCGGTGAAGAACGATGGGCTCGGCCCGCTTCTCAGGCTGCTCGCGCGGGAGGGGCGGGCGTTCGAGCATCCGGTCGGGAGGCAGTCACGCAACCCCAGCCCTCGATACTGGCATCGATCCGCGGAGGAGTACGTCGAGCGCGCCCTCGCGCAAGCCCTGGCGGGCAGCGGCGAGTGGACCGAAGGAAGGCTCCGTCAAAGGCTCCCGAAGGCCTATCACGACCTGGTGGACGAGGCCATCGGGCGGCTCCTCTCGGCTGGGCGACTTTTCGAAGGGCCTGCGAAGGGAAAGACTCGCAAGCTCAACACTCGGCCGCCGGTACCCAGCGAGGCGCTGGGGGCAGTCCAGATCAGGAGTCTGCGAACGATGCTCGAGCGGATCAACGCCCTTCGCCGCCCGCCGCTGCGCCTCGAGGAGCTGGTGGCCTTCTTGGACGGTCGCCTGTCGGGTCCCGACCGTCCCGTGCACTCCGGCCGCATCACCGAGGAACTACTTCTCAGGTTCTATACGGAGGACTTGCCGCGGCGCGAGGGCCTGAAGTCGATGCCCATTCCCTGGACGTGGCGGCGTTACGTCGATTACTGCAAGCGAGCCGCCGCCGTTCCCGATCGGCCCGGGTTTCATCGGCTTCTCAACGAACTGTCTGCGGCGGGTCGGGTAGCGCTCGCCGTGCACGATGCACCATCTCGGCTCTCGCAGGAGGATCTTGAGGCAGCCGAGCGGACGCCCGAGGGGCGAGTTGTGTACTACTGGACACCGCTCGGAGGAACCCGGTGAACGAGGAGATCCTCTACCTCAATCCGTTCCTAAGGAACTCCGTCCACGAGTCGGAGATCTGGGCGGAAGAGGCGACCGGATTTGCCGATGTTGAGAGCATCCATGCCGAGGTGTCCGAGGTGCTGCGGCGCGACTTGCGTACAGTGGCGACACACCCGCAGCACCCGACCCGCGTGCGTTTTCTGGTGGGACAGGGCGGGGCCGGAAAGTCCCATCTCTTCTCGCGGCTGCGGCGGCAGATCGGGGGCGAAGCCATTTTCGCCTTCGCGAGCAACCCGCCCACGCGGCCGGCCGCGCTGTTTCGCTGGACGCTCGACAAGATCGCGTACGGCTTGCGTCACCCACGGGTCGTCGCGGGCGCGCCGAAGCCCTACTCCCAGCTCGAGGCGCTTCTCTATCGGCTGCTCCTGACCCATGACCCGGTGTTCGTAGAAGCAGATCCCGAAGGACTCCATGAGGTTTGGAGCGACGTCTCGGAGGAGGAGCGCGAGGAGTACCTCCGCTCGGTCGAGGAGCGGCTAGTCGCTCGCGGCTTCCAGGCCTTTTTGCTCCGCGGCATGTTGGGCGTTTTCCGTCCGGAGACGCGAGAGGTCGCATTCCGCTGGCTCTCGGGTTCGACGAACCTCATGGTCGAGGAGCTCCAAGCCATCGGCCAGGCTCAACCCATCGAAGACGCGGAGGTGGATGCGCTGCTCCGCCTCATGGGAGATCTCTCGCACGCGGCCGCTACGCCGATCGTGCTTGTACTGGACCAGCTCGACCTGATGGTGGAACCGGCGCAGATCGACGAGCTGCAGCGCCTCCTCGCCCTGATGATCGACCAAAGCCAGAACTGGTATGTCGTGATCGGGCTCATCGAGGACAAATTCCAGCTCTGGAGCACCCGCCTAAACGAGGCCCTACGAACGAAACTCCTAGTGATGGAAGGCCGGCTTCCCGTGACGGAATTGACCCAGATCGCGGATGCAGCGCAGAAAACCGCCGTGCTCCTGCAAAGGCTCAGCTCGGCGCCGCTCGTGACCCTGCGCGCCGAGCACGGCATCGCATCCGAGGTCTATCCGCTGCGAGACGGCGATATCGACTCCCTGGCCTCTGGAGCCCCCGTCTTACCGCGCGCGCTGCTGGCTAGCGCGTGCACCCTCTATCAGGAGCGTACCGAGGCCGGAGTACGCCCGGTCGAGTCACTCGGAGCGCGCATGCACTCCGAGTTCGAGGAGCGTCGCGCGCGGATCGACCCCGAGACGATGAGTGTAGACAAGGCCTCCCTCGCCGACCGGCTCAGGGAGGCCGTCGAGCTGGCGGCTTTAGCTGCTGGGCTCGGATCCGTGGATGCTCGCGTCGGACCACTCGAGCAAGAGGGGCCCTCCCAGGGCACGGACGCGATCTTCACGGTGGGCGGGCGCCCGCTCAGGATCCTGGCGCATCACGTGCATCAAGGCCCAGCCTTCCCGCGCTTTCTCAGCTGTGTCCTCGGGCTGCCGTGGGGCACGGTCCTGGTGCGCGACGGCGCGGTCCCGATCTCGGGACAAGTCACGACGCAGCGCCTCGAGGAGTTCCGGAAGGACAAGCAGTTTCTCCATCTCCCCCGACCGGCTATCGCGGACCTCTTCGCGCTGGGGGAGGTGCTGGCGGAGCTTCGCGAAGGCAATTTCGGCACGCTCCCGACAGACCCGGTGCCGACGCCCGACAACGTCAAGGCCGCGCTCTCGCAGCAGGGCTGGTTCCAGCAGCATGCGTTCACTCGAGCCGTCCTGGCCTCGCTTTCCCCCGAAGCCCAATCCGAGTCGGAGCCGCCCCCCGACTCCCCGCCACCGCCCGAGGACCTTTCAACCGTTATCGAGAACCTCCTTCGGTCCTCGCGATGGTTGGTGTTGGAGCGCCTGCGCTTGCAACTGGAGCGCCGGCATCGAATCGACATCGCCGCCGCCGACCTCCGCGCAGCACTCCTCCTACCGCCTCTCAACGGGCTCGTACTTCGTTACCCGGAACAAGTCCTGGTGCCAAGCGACGTGCAAATCCTGGTCTGGAACGAGGACGTCGATGCTTAAGCCGGCGCTGCTGAGCATCGAGATTGGGCCGGAGCTCCGCCGGCGGATCGAACCCGCCGTCTTCCGGCCGCTTTTCGAGGAGGCGAGTCGTGCCGGTACCCGCTCGCTTTCCATCACTCAGGCCAAGGAGCTTTTGGCGATCGCCGTTCCTCAGTATCGGGAGATGGTTTCCGGCGCCGCCCCGGCCTTGGCGGGCATCGGCCCCGTCCCCCTCCGTAACGTCGGGACCCTCCTTCATCAGGCGCTCCAAGAGGCGGCACGGTTCTTCCGCCGCGAGGGCGCGCGTACCTTCCGCGCCGTCCAAAAACTGGGCACCTCCGAGGAACGGGCTGCGCGCCTGTGGCTCGCACTCTTTTCGCGACGACTTCTTCCCTGGCTGCAGGCCTCTGGGAAGCTGGGCGAGCCCGAAACGCTCGAATCCCTCGACGTGGTCGTCGAAAGCGTCAAGCTGTGGGTGCGGGACCTCGCCCTGCAGTTGGGACCAAGGGCTGAGGGTGAGATAGCTCCTGCGGCCTTCTTTCTGGATACCGAAGGCGACCTTAAGGCGACGCTCGCGTGGGAAGGGCAGCGGCTCGAGTTCCGCGGCCGGCCCGACGCGCTCGTGGTCAACCGCGCCTCCGGCCGTCCCGAGGTCATCGAGTACAAGCTCGGCAAGCACGGACAAGTAGAACTGCAAGTGGCGCAGACGCTCCTGTACTTAGCTCTAGTGAACGCGGTGAAGGGTCCGGGTCTTGAGACCGCCCGCTTGCAGCTCTTTCGACTGGAAGCGGAGACGCCGCCAGATACGCCCGTCGAGATCGCGGAGGAAGCGCAGAAACAAGCAACCACGGTCCCCACAGCCCAAGCGCCGGCCTCCGGGTTCCCGCTCCAGGTCGAGGCGGCGTTCGCCGGATACATCGGCAACGTCGCAGCCGTCCGACGGCTCAAGATCGAATGTACGCTCGCTCTCCGGTCAACGCCGCCAAGCATGCCGGTGAACGTGATGCTGTGCGGTCCGGGCGGCCTCGGCAAGACAGAACTCGCGCGCCGAGTGGCACGGGCGCTCGGCACCCCGCTGGTCGATGTCCCGGCGAGCCGGATCAAAGACGTGGACGGTCTGCTCGATCTCGTCGATGGCGCCCTCGCAACGGCCGGCCAATCTGCTGAGGAAGCGGGGACCGACTCGGGGCTGCCACGTCGCACTTACCCCCCGGTCGTGATCTTTCTTGACGAGATCCACCTCATGGGCAGGCGCGCTGACCTCTTTCTCAACGTGTTCGAGCCCAAGGAACGCCGTGCCGTCGGGAGCAAGGCCGTCGGGGACTTCAGGCATGCGACCTTCCTGGGCGCAACCACGGACAAGGGCCTGCTTCCCGCGCCCTTTCTCACGCGCTTTCGCATGGTCGATCTCGTGCCATACAGCGCCGAAGAGGTGGCCGAGATCCTGCGCCCCGTGTTCGAGAACCATCCCGTCGAGACGGACTTCCTCGTGCGGCTCGCCCACATGAGCCGCTTCAATCCCAGGGAGGCCCTCGTGCGTGCTCAAGAGCTGCTCACCCATCACCGCTTTGACGCCTCGATGTATCCCCTCGACCTCAAGGGCCTGCGGCGGATGGCGAGTGAGACCTGGCAGGTCGACGAGCACGGACTGCGGCCGGTGGATCTCCGGTATCTCCGTGCCCTCCAAGGTGAGCGTCGAGGCTTGGAGGCGCTGACCCAGCTCCTCCCCGTGGGCCGGGACGAGATCAAGACCGTAATCGAGCCCTACCTCCTGCAGGTCGAGCTGATCCGGCTGAGCGGCGCCGGCCGCGAGTTGAGCGAACGAGGCCGGCGACTTGTCATGACTCCAGCTTAGCGGTCGAAACGCCAGTCCGCGTACACGGCGGAAGCCTCTTGCGGGCGTTCCGTCGCACACGCAGCCATTTGTGCAATGTCGGCAGACTCATCCTCGTCTTCTTCTCGTTTGCTATACCCTCCTGGCTCAGCCCAGAATTGACCGCCTTCCCAACCCCTATTTCTCGCAGAGGGCTATCCACTTGACTCAGGTTACCGCTACTG
>JBOIDH010000065.1:0-9369 GCA_050740495.1 Gammaproteobacteria bacterium
AAGCCCGCAAAACAAGCCATATAAAGCACTTTTACGGCCTCAAATCACCCACTCGATTCCGAGAAGACCCCAAAAACTAAAACAACCCTGGCCGTTGTTTTAGATTTTACGAAATATACAAATAGCACAATGTGTTATTTCAGTTTCGCCCTCTTCACAGTCATACCAACCGCGTCTTGCCGGTCAGCAACTCCTGCATCATGCCCTGCTTGGGAGCGCGGGTCTTGGCCAGCCGGGCTTCGAGGGCGGCAAGCTCGGCGTCCATGTCGGAGCGGGTGGCGATGGCGGTTTGTTCGTCTGTGCTCGGGAAGGGCACAGGCACCGATTTGATGATAGTTAGATTCAGGCCGCCGCGACCTCCATCACCAGTTCCGGAGGACCCGTATTTTATACTATAACTAAGACGCTCCAATGGCCTGAACGCTAATAATGAAGCGGGTTTCTTGGACTTTGCTGGTTGGACGGGTGCTTGGTGCGAGAGTGGGAACCACACTACCCCACTGAAACTAGCACCGTTACTTAATTTACCTCTTTGTGAAGCCGCAAGATACCACCATAAGTACCGATCGTCACCCGCTAGGGTTTCAGCTTGTCCGCTATCCCAACCCATGATCCAAGCTTGGCGGCCTCGGCGGACAGCCATTCATAGGTGCGTCAGTGCATCCCCTTGGGCTGTCCGGCATATCAAGGCGATTCGGATCACCGCCGTTGCGATGCAGATCGACGGTACCGCACGCAAGGGATCTTCGCTTTGCATCGGCAAGGGTCCAGTGTCCCGACGGATTGTCGCGCACACCGTCCCCGGCAGCATGCCGCCGGGAGGCGCTCCGCGCGCGGATACCTTGCTGTGTAGGAGGCGCGGCTCGACACGCGAGGATAGTTCCACGAAAAGCTTTCCATGCGCCTCAACAACTTATATGGCTCCATTCCTTCCGCGTTGCCACCGTCAAACTGGTCCCAGCAGGCCGCTAGGAGGGAGTCCAACGGGCCAACCTCGGCGATTGGGCCCGGCGACATCCTGCTCAAGTATTCAAGGAGCTGCCGCATATTCCGACCCGTGACACACCAGGTAACTGCGCCTCCCCGCCAACGCTAGTCAGGCGAGAAGGGTAGCACAGTTAATGCCGCGAGGCCGGTCGCTATTGTCCACCGGCGCCGCACGAATGACATCAGCTCAATCATGCGACGAACCACGGACGGTCGAAGACCGGGGCGAGGTGCCCGCGATAGCCGTCCCCGGAGGGACGGCGTAGCGTCATTGAGCGAAGGCACGGGCGAGCGATGTGGTGTGCCTGAGCGCAGGACGGTCGTGGCAAAAGGAATCACTCGCCGCGAGACCGAGGGCGCGAGAGGGACTTGGATGTCTTGTTCCACATACCGCGGCCCGCGGGCGCAAACGGCGGATTATCCATTGTAAAGAGACACACTCCTTTACATTGAACCGCCCCTTAATCACCGGGCCGTGGTCAGCCGGGTCTGGAAGCTGATGCAAGATGAGTTTAAGCTCAGTAGGGTTAATTTCTTCCTGCTTCAGTTTCCCTCGTCTCCGACGCTACAAATCGCTGGGCGCGTGAGCGTCCGTACTGGCTGGCTTCGGGTACCCAAGCCTGAGAGCCAAAAGCACTGGGGCATCGGGTCCAATCGATGCCCCCGAGTTCGAGGTCCTGGGTTTCAGGCACCTTTCGTGGTGGTGAAGCGCTTGAGCGACGGCATCCGGGGGAGCTTGGAGTTTACTCATCCCCCTCGGAAGTATTTCAAATGGCAACAGGACTGACTATTTAACAAGTAGGCTATACATGAAAGGACCTCGCGATGACGCTGGAACACCTGCAAGAACTGATCGGTCTCCAGGAGTTCCATCACGGGACTTATCGAGAAAAGGCGCTCTACTGCTACCAAAACGACGACACCACCCGAAGCGGGTTTAGCCTGGCCGGATGTTTCTACCTGCACGATGAGGACTTCCCTGAGGCTTGCATGCTTGTGCGGTTGGCAAAAGTACCCCCGAAGTTTGAAGAGGATCGGCTTTTCGTTGACGCTGGCCTCGTTGACGTTGATGAAGACTTCTTCCCAGAGGTTGAAGACGACAAGGATTCTGTTGAAGTCATCAGGCCGCCAAGCAAAGACATCGGCGATATTGAGGACTTCGAGTTTTAACAAGGAGGCTTTGATATGAAAGGACTCGCAGCTTACAAAGAATCGCAGTTTTTAGCTGACTGGAAAGATCAAGGCTCGGGCTTCCTGGGGCACGTCGAGCAGCGCGTCCTTTTGCCCGGCGTATTTGTCGGAGACGTATTTAACGAACAGCAGAACCAGCACGTAGTCCTTGTACTGGGAGGCGTCCATGCCCCCGCGAAGTTCGTCGCAGCTTTTCCAGAGAGAGCTGTAGAGCTCGGACTTCTTGATGGCCACGGCTCAGAGTGCTTGGGGTTTTTGGCTTTGAGGTATACCGGCTTCGCTTGCCGGTACGAGCCGGTGCTTACGGGCGTAGTCGAGCACCAGCACCTCCACCATCGAGGCCACGGAGTGGTGCTCCCGCTCGGCGGCCTCGCAGGAGGTCCTTGATCTCGGCGGTGGTGCGCAGGGTCGGCACTTGGTTCTTGGTGCGCGGCATGTTCAGCTCTTGAGTGGTTTGGTGGAGCAAAGGTAATGCCTAGGACGCAGCTTGGCAAGAATTGGCGAAGGGTTAATGGTAGCAAGTCATTATCCCTGCCCGAGAAGCTTGTTCAGCTTCTACGACATGGCGGGACCGTTGATCCCCGCACTGAGACGGCCGAAGCGTTCTTCCGATGGAGTTTTTTGCTTCGCCTCTGGCCTTCCGGCGTGGAGCGCTTGATGCTGTATCCGACAAACGTACTAACTATTTGTTTTAACGTCATTTTTAAGGACATTCCGTTTTCGAGTGAAGTAAGGACGTTTCGAATTGTCAGGGCCCAATAAGGAATGTATTCGGCGAACTTGGATGATGCTGAATCCAGGTCTTTGCGTTTGATGCGCCCGGCCGCCACCGCGTCCCGAATCAGGTTAGATACCTGGGTGCGCTGTTTCTCGTGCATCTTTTCCGCTCGGGCTGGTCGTGGTGCATCATGTGGCCGGCATCGGCGATGGTTTGCTCACGCAGCGAGCGATAACAGGATCGGTAGCTGTCCAGCAACGCCTTGTCGCCCTTCATCCACGTCATCATCCATAGCATCTACAGCGACTGAACGAATTTAATACCCATTTGTGCTTTCACTTCACGACGTAGATCCACGCTAAAAGCGCAAGCGGCCCTGCATTGCAAACATTTTCCTTTACTGGAAAAAGGACGCTAATGCGCTTTCATGGGCAAGCATCTTGCCTAAGGAGCGTATCGGAGCGTGTCCCTAGGGAAGACCCCGGCGCTTCAGTCAACCCATAAGGCCGTTCCTATGACACAAGAAACATCAGGAAAGTATGCAAAACAGAATGCCCTAGACCTCAGCCCGGCGGCATCCAAGTGGCTCACCTCCCTGGATGAGAAGGTCCGTCCGAAGCACTTACCCGAACAGTATCCACGCATCGTCAATCGCATGGTGGAACTCTGGCAACACCCGGACTTGATGCGTGCGTACTTCGAGGAAATCATGGTCAACACGCGCGGCAATCGCGCGGGTTTTCCGCGCGAGGTTGTGGTCGAACTCGGATCGCTCAAACACCACTACAACCGGGTGCTTTTCCCGATCAAAATCGATGTGTGGGAAAAAATCTGGTCGAAAATGAACTAAGACACCTCATCTACGTGTCGCACTAAGAAAGCGGCGGCCCATTTTTGTTGGGTTCGCCGTATTTGTTTGATGCGACGGCTTACGCCGATACCTTGTGCTTGGTAATGAGCATCCCCAACAAGCGGCACTCCAACGCGCCCCCGACGTAGGTATGGCGGGATTTGTCCTCCGGCTTAGCGTTACGAATTGCGGTATGGGTCAGAGACGTTGGCAAAGGCTGGAGTTGCCGCCAACCTCTAAATCCTGTTGCTCCCAATATTGCCCCCCCAGTGCCCCCGGCTGTCAATGGCCCTTGCCGGACTGTCTGAGACGGTAAAGTGCCGTTGTGGCTATGTAATACGTGGGCCTTATGGACGTGGTTGGACGGTGCTGGATGCTTGCGTGGTGCCGAGAGTGGGAATCGAACCCACACGGGGTTTCCCCCACCAGATTTTGAGTCTGGCGCGTCTGCCTGTTCCGCCACCTCGGCCGGCACCTTCGCTTGGCTAGTATAAGGGAAGAGGCTTGATCGGAGAATCCGCATGACAGGGAACGCTACTGGGGTTCCTCCCCGGAGAGAATCGGGTTCGGAAAAGAGGCGCAGCAGGGATCGGGCGTAGGAACCGGGGATCCCCTCTGCCTGCAAGTGCATAACCGTACCTCCTTGTTGGAGCGCTTCAACGAGCTGATCTATACTCAGCTAGAGGCCACTCTGCACGGAGTCCGAACATAGGGCGATTGACAGATTCTGTCTGATCAACTGTTCGGCCCCACGAAGGAGTACATCGGACGAAGCGCAACATTCTTAGCAATGGCAAGGAAGATCCGGCAGTTGATAAAAGACCTGACGGATGCCGGATTCTATGAGATCCAGGGCGGAGGTAAGGGATCACATCGTAAATTTACGCATGCAGGATATCCGGGCGCCGTGACACTCAGTGGCAAGCCTGGCGATGACGCGAAGCCGTATCAAGAAAGGCAAGTTCAACGAGCAGTGGAAGAGGTTCTTAAGTGAAGACGAGCGATAAATACCACAAGTGGGTGGAGTGGAGCGAAGAGAATCAAGCCTACCTTGGAAAATGTCCGGACCTCATTACTGGCATTCACGGTGATGATCCCCTCCAGGTCTACGGTGATTTGTGCGAGGTGGTGGAGGAGGTTATTCAGCATTTTGAATCTGAAGGTCGTTCTCTTCCTCCACCGAGAGTCCGACCTATGCTAGAGGTAGCGTGAGGTCCTAGCCCGAACAAAGCGCTGAGAACGAGTCAAGTCATGAAATGCTTCAGACGGTAGCTCAGTTTGTGGCCATGCTCGCATGCGGCTTGTTTGCCGGTGCCGCTGTTTATATTAACCTTGTTGAACACCCTGCACGGATGGAGTGCGGTACTGAACTTGCCGCAACCGTTTTTGCGCCGAGCTACCGCAGGGCAGCGGTTATGCAAGCGTCACTTGCTGCACTCGGTTTTCTTTCGGCGGTGGTGGCATGGTTTGCAGGCGGCACGCTTTGGTGGCTGATCGGCGGTTTACTCCTTGGGCTCGTCATTCCGTTCACCTTAGTAGTCATCATGCCGACGAACCGGCAGTTGCTCGAGCCCACACTGGACAGAACGTCCTCAAACGCACGCGAATTACTCGTTCGCTGGGGCCAATTACATGCCGTACGCAGCGTTCTCAGTATTGTGGCGCTGGTTGTCTTGATCGCCAGCGCCTAAGGAAGCTCTGCAAAAGCTATTGCGCAGCCCATCTGCTTTGTCGCATGCTCGCGCGTCACTCGCCTATCTATACATGATATGTCTCGTGACTTGCTGTGCGGCTTCGCGCATCTGGGCTTGCTCATGACTCTTTTGCAGAGCTTCCTAATACGGCGGTCGAGACAGACGTTGGACAGGACCTGATCCCGCAATCATCTGCCCGGAGATCCGGGTGGTGTTGCAGGAAGTAGCGCCGGCGTTTGAGCGAGGGCATCTTCACGGTTCCTCAACCGAGTAACTGGGAATTCTTGGTGTTTCTAAACACCACCGGCTGTTCATCACGGTGGGCGGCGCGCTCGATCGCGGCAAGGACCCGATCATGGTGGGGCGAGAGATCGCAAACCGGGTCCGCGTTCGCGGCCTCCCCGGTGAGCATGTAAGCTTGGCAGCGGCACCCGCCGAAGTCCTTGAAGCGCTCCGGGCAGGAGCGGCATGGCTCGCGCATCCACTCGAAACCCCGATAGCGGTTAAAAGCCAGCGACTCGTTCCAGATCCACTCGATGCCGTGGTCGCGGACATTCGGGAATTCCAGCCCGGGGAGTTGCCGGGCCGCATGGCAGGGGAGCGCCGTGCCATCGGGCGCGATGCAGAGAAACACGGCGCCCCAGCCGTTCATGCAGGCTTTGGGGCGGATCTCATAATAGTCTGGAACGACATAAAAGATCTTCGTGCGGCCTTTCATGCTTTGCTGATAGGTATGGGCGATGGCCTCGGCCCGCTCGAGCTGCTCACGGCTCGGCAGCAAGCGATCGCGGTTGTGAAAGGCCCAGCCGTAATACTGCGTCGTGGCAAGCTCCACATAGTCGGCGTCGAGGTCGATGGCGAGACGCAGCATGTCCTCGATCTGGTCGATGTTATCGCGATGAGTCACAAAGCACAGGACCATCGGGTAGCCGTGTTTCTTTACGGCGCGCGCCATCTCGACCTTGTGCGTAAACGCTTCCGTTCCCGCCAGATAATCATTGAGATCCTTCCGGCTCGCCTGGAAGCTAATCTGGATATGGTCCAATCCGGCCTCGCGGAACGCTTTGAGGCGAACCTCATCCATGCCGAGCCCGGAGGTGATAAGGTTGGTATAGAAACCCAAGGAACGTGCCTCGGCGATCAGGACCTCGAGGTCACGCCGCACCAGCGGTTCGCCGCCGGAGAAGCCCAATTGCGTCGCGCCTAGCGCGCGGGCTTGCCGGAGTACCGCGAGCCAATCCTCGGTGCTGAGCTCCCCCTTGGTGTGCGCGTAATCGACGGGGTTGGAGCAGTACGGACACTGCAGCGGACAGGCATAGGTCAACTCCGCCAGCAGCCACAGGGGCTTAGGCCGCGCCGGTGATTCGAACCCAGCCGTGCTCATGCGCGGTCTCCATAAAATGCCGGATCTCGTCGCCGATTTTAGCCCCGGAAAACTGCCGCTCGAGGTCCTCGATGATGGCGCTCAAGCGGGTTTTGCCGTCGCAGCGCGTGAGGATCTCCCCGGCGGTCTTGTTGAGCTTGACCATGCCTTCCGGATACAGAATGACATAGGCTTGCTGCGCCTCCTCCCACTGCAAGCGAAACAGGGGGGCGATCTGAGGAATGCAGTCGTCGGCGAAATACGCGCTCATCGCTCAAGGCACGACGTTGAAATACGGCGGGCGGTGATCCACATACGCAAGCCAAAGTACATCGAGCATCGTCCACAGCACATCGAGCTTAAATTTTAAAATTCCAAGCGCGCGGCTCTGCTCGGTGCGGCTACGGAACGTGTCGAGCGTGATCGCCAGCCCGTGCTCGACATCGCGCCGCGCTTCCCGCAAGCGCTGGCGAAAGTAGGCGTAGCCCGCGGGTTGGATCCAGGGATAATGCTCGGGCCAACGGTCGAGGCGTTGCTGGTGGATCGCGGGGGCGAAAAGCTCGGTCAGCGAGGAACAGGCGGCCTCTTGCCAGGTGGCGCGGCGGGCGAAGTTCACATAGGCATCGACCGCGAAACGCACCCCGGGCACTACCCGCTCTTGTGACCAAAGTTCCTTGCGCGTGAGCCCCACCGCCTCGCCAAGCCCTAGCCAGGCGTCGATGCCTCCCTCATCGCCGCTGGCCCCGTCGTGGTCGACGATGCGCTGGATCCATTGGCGGCGCACCTCGCGGTCGGGACAGTTCGAGAGCACGGCGGCATCCTTGATGGGGATGCTCACCTGATAGTAAAAGCGGTTCGCGACCCATCCCCGTACGGCATTCTGATCAAGCTTGCCGCTCTGCATGAGCACATTGAAGGGATGGTGAATATGATAGTACCGTTCCATGGAACGCAGTTCTTGCTCGAATTGGGCGCGCGTCCACGCGGCGGGCTCGCTGACGGGCGCATCATTCACAGCACGATCTCCATGCCGTCGTAGGCCACCTCAATGCCGCGTTCGGTCAGCGCCTGCCGCTCCGGACCGTCCTCGTTCAGGATCGGGTTGGTATTATTGATATGGATGAGCACCTTGCGCGGCTGTGACAGTGACTCCAGGATGCTCAACATGCCTCCCTCCCCGGAGAGCGCGAGGTGGCCCATATCGCTTGCGAGCTTGGTGCTGATCCCGAACCGCAGGAGCTCGTCCTCGGTCCACAAGGTGCCATCGACGAGCACACAATCGGCTTGCGACAAGTTGCGGTATACCTGGTCGTCGACTTCGCCGAGCCCTGGCGCATAAAACAGGACTCTTGACGTATCGAGGTCTTCGACCTTGACGCCGATCGTATCGCCGCGGTGCGGGTTGTGGCGGTGGGGCGAATAAGGGGGCGCCTCGCTTCGCAAAGGCACGGCTGTGAAGCGCAAGTTTGCGGCGCGGGGTACGGTGAACGGCGCGCCGTCGATGGGCAGCGTATGCCATTCGACCCCACAATAGTATTCCAGGACTCGAAACAGCGGGTAGCCCGTCGTCAGATCTTGATAAACCATGTTGGTACAATAGACGTCCAACGGCTGTTTATGTTCGCGCAGCATCATCAAACCGGTGGTGTGGTCGATCTGGGCATCGACCAGCACGATGGCGCAGATCCCCGTGTCGCGCACGCCGCGGCCGGGCTGTAAGACGGGCACGGAGACTAGCTGGGTGCGTATGTCGGGCGAGGCGTTGAACAGCACCCAGTCGACGCCGTTGCCGGAGACGGCTATCGAGGATTGGGAACGCGCGCGGGCGCGCAAGGACCCCGTGCGCAGACCCTTGCAATTCGGACAGTTACAGTTCCATTGGGGAAAACCGCCGCCGGCGGCGGAACCGAGGACGTGAATACGCATGGATAGCTTGAACGTCGTAAGGGGCAGCCATCGTAGCAGAAACGGCGCGCCGTGTCTGAGAGCTTGTGAATAAATCTAACCACACATACGTGAAATTTTGGGTTACCTCTTCAAGGTCCCTGTCCTTCGGCATAGGGTATTGTCTTTTCTCCCTCTCTCACAGGGAGAGGGTTGGGGTGAGGGGATCAGAATAGAGACGCATGTGTTTGATTTGATTCCCCTCATCCTAACCTTCTCCCGGAGGGAGAAGGGACTATCAGATTCGTCCAAGCCGGTCTGTATAACTTGGTTGCGTAAGGATTTGTTCTTGTAAGAGCCTACTGCGCTCCCTACGATTTCTTCGCTCTGACAGGATCGCGGCGATGAATATGAAACTGAATCGCCAGGCGGCTACCGCGATAGCAAAAACAGCAGGTAAGCGATGGTAAAAAGAAGGAGAATCGCGAGGCCGCGCCAGAATCCGAGCGGGTTGCGCTCCAGAAGCGAGCGTTGCCGCGCGCGGGTATACTCGGCATTCGGTCGGCGGAGATCATGCAGAAATTCCGACAGCTCGGCATAGCGGCGGGTGGGATCACTGTGCACGGCCTTGCGCAACGCGCCGTCGATCCAAGGGGGGATCGCCGTGTTGTAATCGCAGGCG
>JBOIDH010000066.1:0-9036 GCA_050740495.1 Gammaproteobacteria bacterium
TAAACGCTACCCGGAGCTTTCCGGACTACCACTCCTCAAACGCGGAAACCGGCTCTCGGTGATGCCGGTCGAGGCGATGCATTGGAAGTTCATCCTCAGTCTCGTGTGATTGAGCCGCGCTGAAATCTATTACCCGCGGTCTTGCCGCGGGGATCTTAGCGATGGGGTTTCCAAAGGGGAGACGCGCAGCTCTTCCCTTGGTCGCCCCACGGGGTTGCATACCCCGTGGTGGCGAAATCTAAATTGACTCGCAATGCAGGGCGCCGATGCGTACAAGAGCCCCAGCCACCCGCGTGCGCGGGTGGCTGGCATGCGCTAACGATGCTATCTCACGGCCAGGGATCGGCGAGATAGGGGAATTGAGCGAGGAACGGCTTATCGTTTTTCAGCGAGCGCATTTTTAGAAGTCCGCCGTTTCCGCGGTCAAGAGCTGCTGTGGGCCATGCTGATCGGTGAAGTAGCGCTCTCCGAGGGCATCGGAGCTGCGGCGCTCGCTGCCGTTCATCGCTCTGGAACTGGAGCCGCTCAGTTGATCGGTCCGCGACTGCCGATGGTTTCCATGGCGGGCTCGGCTGACTTCTGGCCGGTGGCGCGATTGGCCAGCACGGTCACGAGCCAGAGCACAATGCCGATGCCGATCAGAATCCCGGCGATCTCGTATTGAACGGGATTGCGGCCGGTCCATGGGCCCGCAAGAAAGGCGCAAGACAGCGCGCCCAGAATCGGCAGAAATTCCGGCGCGCGGAAATGCTTGTGGTCGACGCGGTCACGTCGCAGAACGAGTACCGCGATATTAACCACGGTAAAGACGCACAACAGCAACAAGGCAGTCGTGCCGCCGAGCGCCGGCACTTCGCCGACGAAAGTGATCAAGCCGAAAGCCAGCAGGGTGGTGAATCCGATCGCGACGTAAGGCGTCCGCCGCGTCGCATGAACCTTACCGAGCACCGATGGCAGGACGCGCTCGCGGGTCATGCCGTAAATAAGTCGGCTGGCCATCAGCATGTTGATCAGCGCGCTGTTGGCCACTGCGAACATCGTGATGAAGCCGAAAATTTCGAGCGGGAAATTCGGAGCACCCGCCTGCACGACTTTCAATAGCGGCGTCTCGCCTTCCCCGAGTTGTGCAGGCGGGACAAGCGTGATTGACGAGATCGAAACGAGCACGTAGATCAGCCCTGTGATGACCAGCCCGGCGAGAAGCACTTTCGGAAAGTGACGGGTCGGGTCTTTGCATTCCTCCGCCATATTGACCGAGTCCTCGAACCCGACCATGGCGAAGAAGGCGAGCGTCGTCGCGGCGATTACCGGCCAGACCACGCTGCCATCGCTCGACGTCTTGAACTGGATAACGCGCGACACGTCACCTTCACCGGCCGCGATCGCCCACATACCGATGAAGATGATGATCAACAGGCCGGTCAGCTCGACACAGGTCAGGACCACATTGGTCTTTACACTCTCGCCAACGCCGCGGAAATTGATCGCCGCAACCACGGCCATGAACGCCAGCCCCACGAGCGTAATTCCGATTCCACCTGCGAGGCCAAGCTCGAAGGCATTCGACAGATTGGCGGCGAACGCCCGCGAGGCTGTCGATGCGGAGGTGATTCCCGAACACATCACGGCGAAGGCGACGATAAACGTCACGAAGTGAATCCCAAACGCCTTGTGCGTGTAAAGTGCGGCGCCCGCAGCCTTTGGGTACTTCGTCACCAGCTCCAGATAGCTGAAGGCGGTGATGACAGCGACCACAAAAGCCACCAAAAACGGCAGCCATACAACCCCACCGACCTGTTTGGCGACCTGGCCAGTAAGCGCGTAGATCCCGGTGCCGAGAATGTCGCCGACGATGAACAGCAGGAGCAGCCATGGGCCCATCACCCGGCGAAGGGCCGGTTCTGTTGCGGTGCCGGGCTGATCTCTTTCGTCTTTGGAAACCTTATCCATAGAATCTCCTTTCACGCGCATCAGCGGGATCGTCCACGACGAGAGTACATATGTCCGGATACGGCATCAACACGTTGCCTGATCGGCTTCGGACTCGAGCCCCGAATTCGACGGGTTTGACCGCAGTCGTGTTTACGCGCAACTGAAAGATATCCGCTCTTGCATAATGACCGACGACATCAAGTTCCGACTTACCAAGAACGGCGTCTGGAGTATCGCTGGCTAGCGGAAAAAGGCGTTTATTTTTCCTATACTCCTCGCGGGATGAATCCCCATTCCTGAACGAGACCGCGCGTGATTGACACCTTACAAGTCCAGCAGTACCTTCCTGCGCGAAGAAATAGGGCGTTTATTTTCCTCATACGCACCGAATAAAGCATTTAATCCGCCGACTCGATATGGATCTGCTGAAAGTTGTCGGGCAGCTGTTCTTTGAGCAACTTGTCGATCTGGCCTGCTTTTGGCTGATAAATAAACGGCCGCCGTGGATAAAGCCGATCATTCACCCACTCTGTTGACCAGTCGCTGGTACTGGCAAGACATTCCTTAGCAAAATCCTTGAGTGCATGGCGTCGCTCCTGCTCCTGACAGCCTGAAACAAAAATATCCACATAGGACTGTACGATAGGATAACGCGCGTTCGCCGTAGCGATAGACTCAGGCTTATTGACATAGATCCAGACTTGTCCTTGCGGCGTTGGAGTCCTGTGCTTCAGGAGTGTATAGCTTCCAGGTTCCACCGCCAGCCGACAATAAAAAAATTCGCGTTTATCCATCGCCGGGATCTCATCCGCACTGATTTTATAAATGACTGCATTGAGCCCACTGGCTTTATCTGGAACGACACCTAAATACGTCGTATCAAACCCCACACTGCCGCCTTTGGCAAACCAGCCGCGCCGATAGCCATTGACCGTCACCGGATAGGCCATGCCCGCGTTAGGCGCGCTGCGCTTACGCGATTCATCCTGCATCAGGCTGCCATAGCCGATGATGTATTGGGGCTTTTTCAGATCGGGCGCGACATTGCAGTTGCCACTCAGATCAGCCGCCAGTTTTTTCAATTCCTCATCCGCTGCAACCTTGCTTTGGGTGAGTGTCTGCGTCGTTAACTGTGGCGATTGCTGAGCATCAGCTTCTTGAGGTTTAATGGCTGTTGTTGTATTAGCACACCCAGCCAATACGACAATGAGCGCAGGCCAGAAAAACATATAGAAAAGTGTTTTTTGCATAAACGCTTGCTTGCCTCTGTCTAGTGGCATATTTGCGGGGCTTGATAATTCAAACCTAAAATTCGAAAATAGTTGCCGCCTAACGCAATATTACGAAACGCTTCATCATTGAGGTAGCGATTAATTCTACTGTTTACTTCCAATTCTTCTTGATACACCGCAAATTGCTTACTCCGTGCAGCAACAAAGTCTGTGCCGGGCAAAATTCGATCAGAGTATTTATTAAGGAAAGCCACATATAAATCTCTGGCTTCCGGTTTGCTGAAATAATTGTCATACAGCACCCGCCACGAGATATCCAACATCAAATTCGGGTTTTTATCCAAAAAGGACTTCATGATTCGAATATGCTCCGCTGCGTTCATTGTGGTTAATTCCTTTGATAAGCCCATATGCGCCCAAACAATCTTATTGTCTGGATAGAGTTCTAATACATACTCCATTAAAGGCAGGAATTGTTTCGGCGCGGCGTCGTTACCCAGGTCAGAATGAATATTGATGGGGATATTGCGTTCTTTAAGTAATGCCATAAATTCCGCCCATTGCTTGATATTTTCTTTGGTGGCGGGATTATGGTGGTTTTTAAGTAAGGCTTGCTTAATTAGATTGACCTCGCCCATCCACTTAAACATTTTCGGATATTCTTTGTCGTACAAATGGATCATCCTGGTAATATCTGCCGGATTAGCCAAGTCAGGATATGTCATGGATAAGGTCAAGTGTACGCCTTTAGGTTTAAGCTCAAGATAATTGGCAGCATTGACAAAATCGTTCTTAATGCTTGGCAACGCCGGTGTACCGGGACAATCCAGATAGTAAGTGCAAGAGGATTCCACGGGTAAAATCTGGCCTATGCCATAAACATTGGCAAACAAAACGCCGGTCTTATTGAAATATTCCATCAGTTCAGTAAATGGAATGGCCGGACCACCAAAGGGCCTGAAGTGAAGGTGTGAATCAACCACTGATGTATGCGGTTCGGTCTGGCGATTATAGCACCGTGTGTTGTTTTGATTAAACGAAGCTAAGTCACGGTAACTGATACCCGCACAACCTGCTACTAGCAGCAGGGCAACCATTGCAATGGCGATTTTGACCACAAACTTATTTTTCATCAACATTCTCCGTATAAGAAATTTAATCGACCTGTTTCGTGGGGCGAGCACGCCATGGAAGCGGATCCCACCGTGTGCGCAATGCTTACCGCATTCGCCGCTCGCGCACCAGTTGTTTCACCCCGCCATCTCGGCCGTGCAGTCACATTCATCCTGCGCTCAACCCGTCTGTCCATACCCTGAAGCTCTTCAGCGTGTTGGGGCCGAACGTGTTGCTGATCGGGACATCAGTCGCGTCGCGACCGCGGGCGATCAACACCCGGCCGATGCGCGGCGTGTTGTTCCTAGCGTCAAAGGTCCACCAATGACCGCCAAGATATACCTCGAACCAGGCAGCGAAATCCATCGGGCCGTATGGGGGCGGTATGCCAATGTCGCTCAGGTAGCCGGTGCAGTAACGTGCCGGAATGTTCATGCAGCGGCAGAATGCGATGGCGAGGTGCGTGAAATCACGGCAGACGCCAGTCCCCTCATTGAAAGCCTCCCAGGCCGTCTTCGTGGAGCGCGCATGCTCGTAACCAAAATGGATATGCCCATGGACAAAGTCGCAGATCGCCTGGACGCGTCCCCATCCAGTCGACGATTTGCTGAAAAGGTCCCACGCCGCCTCGGATAGCCGATCGGTTTCGCAGTATCGGCTTCCCAAGAGGAACACTAGGGTTTCCTCGGGCAGGTCTTGCACCGGGTGTTGCTGAGCCGAGGGGGCGACCTCATCCGGCTCACCCGTGTCCTTCACAACCGCATCGGCTGAGAGCTGGATCTCGCCCTTCGGCGTTACGATCCGGCTGCACCAATTTCCATAGCCATCACGATAGGCCCTGATCGGGACCGACGGGTTGGTGATGAGGTGGTCGGGAACGATGATATCGGAGACGCGCGTGAAGTGGACGTTCAAGGTCAATATCATAGGCGTCGGCTGCGGGCAGTCGTAAATCAATTCATAGCCGATGCGGATCTGCATAAGTGGCCTCCTGACGTCCGCCGGTACGGCTCGATGCGATATCGATATACCGAGTCAACCTACCAACGCAACTCGGGCAGCTCGCTGAATACGTGTCGCACACCTTCGGACCATCGACTGCTAAGCGCGGTGAAATACGCATCGCCCTCGTCGAACCGGCGACGCATCTGCATTTTCAGACTGTCCCGCTCGTAGCAAATCAGATCGATTGGCATGCCTACGGACAAGTTACTGCGCATGGTCGAATCGAACGAAACCAGCGCGCACTTCGCAGCATCGGCGAGCGTTGTGGAACGGGTAATCACGCGATCGAGGATAGGCTTTCCGTATTTTGTTTCGCCGGTCTGGAAATAGGGCGTGTCGAGCCCCGCCTCGATAAAATTGCCCTCTGAATAAATTCGAAAAAGCCGCAAAGGCTCGCCGCTAAGTTGTCCGCCGAGTATGAACGAGGCGTTGAATGTGATGGGACTCTCTGCCAAATACTGACCGTCGCGGCGCTCAATATCGCGTATCGCGTCCGCCACCAAAACCGCGACGTCAAACATGGTGTGCGCGTTCCACACATTGAGGACCACGCCCTCGGCGTCACCCCGCTGCTTCAGCACGCTGATCACGGCTTGTGTCCCCGCTAGATTACCCGAGCTCAATAGAACGATCACCCTGTCACCACAGCGTTCGAACACGGTCATTTTGCAAAACGTTGCAAAATCGTCCACGCCGGCGTGCGTGCGAGAGTCCGAGGCGAAAATCATCCCGCTATCGAGCATGATGCCCACACAGTAAGTCATTTTTTTATCGTCTGTAGAGAGGGAGAAATACATATTACTCCATTCAACTCAATGTATTTTAATACTGCCAAATGCCAGTAAAAATAGGGAAGTGATATACAAGGCATCGGCGGTGCGGCTTCAGGTCCTCGAACGCCGGAGATCCAGCGTATGGGGATACTCGGGGTTGATTTCCTCCCGCGGCGGCTCCATGGGGCCGGGGGGGTGGCCCTCGGGGAAGAAGCGCCCGAGGCGCGCCACATCGGGCGGCGGTTCGAGCACGCCTGGGCTATGCCCAGAGGGCCAGAAGCGGCCCACGCGGCGCGCCTCGGCCTCATAGGCGTTGACCGGAAAGACCGTGGGGTTACGCCCGCCCGGATGGGCGACGTGATAGGTACAGCCCCCGATGGCGCGGCCGTTCCAGGTATCGATGAGGTCGAAGACCAAGGGCGAGTGCACCCCGATGGTCGGGTGCAGCGCGGATGGCGGCTGCCAGGCGCGGTAGCGCACCCCCGCCGCGTATTCACCTTGCGTGCCGGTGGCGCGCAGCGGCACCTGGCGGCCGTGACACGCCAGCACATAACGCGAGTCGGTCATGCCGGTGACCTTGACCTGCAGCCGCTCGACCGAGGAGTCGACGAAGCGCGCCGTGCCCATGGTGCTGGTTTCCTCCCCCAGCACGTGCCAGGGCTCGATGGCCGCGCGCAGATCGATCTGTATGTCCCCGAGCGTGACCGTTCCATAATGCGGGAAGCGGAACTCGAAGAAGGGCGCGAGCCAGGCGAGATCGAAGGGAAAGCCCGCCGCGCGCAGGTCGCTCACCACCTCCCGCAGGTCGGCCCACACGTAATGCGGAAGAGTAAAACGGTCGTGCAGGGCCGTGCCCCAACGCACCAGAGGGCGCCGGTAGGGCTCATTCCAGAAACGCGCGGCGAGGGCGCGCACCAACAGCATCTGCACCAAGCTCATCCGCGAGTGCGGTGGCATCTCGAAGGCCCGGAGCTCCACCAGCCCCAGCCGTCCCGAGGCGCTGTCCGGAGAGTAAAGCTTGTCGATGCAGAACTCGGCGCGGTGGGTGTTGCCGGTGACATCGACGAGCAGGTGGCGCAGCAGGCGGTCGACCAGCCAGGGCCAGGGCACCTCGCCCTCCGGCATCTCTTGGAAGGCAATCTCGAGCTCGTAGAGATTCTCGTGGCGCGCCTCGTCGACACGCGGACTCTGGCTGGTGGGCCCGACGAAGAGGCCCGAGAACAGGAACGATAGCCCCGGATGGTGCTGCCAGTAGGTCACGAAGCTGCGCAAAAGCTCGGGCCGCCGGAGGAAAGGGCTGTCGGCGGGCGTAGGGCCGCCGAGCGTGATATGGTTGCCGCCGCCGGTCCCGGTGTGGCGCCCATCGAGCATGAATTTCTCGGTGCCGAGGCGCGTCATCCGTGCCTCCTCATAGAGGACCGTAGTCGTGTCGACGAGCTCGGCCCAGGTGTGGGCGGGGTGGATATTGACCTCGATGACGCCGGGGTCGGGCGTGATCCGCAGCTGCTCCATACGCGTATCGCGCGGCGGTTCGTAGCCTTCGAGCAAGACCGGCAGGGCGAGATCCGCGGCGGTCGCCTCCACCGTGGCCACGATCTCGAGATAATGATCGAGGTCGGCGAGCGGCGGCAGGAATACGTGCAACTTCCCCGCGCGCGGCTGGACGCATAGGGCAGTGCGCACCATGCCGGCGGGGTGCGGTCTCGGGTCCGCGTAGCCCTGCTCGAAGACCCCCGGCGCTGATCCCGTGGCCAGTATCTGGCGGTAGCGGCGCGCGACTTCACCGTGGACATCGGCGAGCGGCGGCCGCGCCTCGAAGAGGCTCGCTTCGGGCAGGATCTCCCGGTCCTCTTCGGCGACCCAGGGGAGTGCGTCGAGCGGCAGTCGCAGGCCCGCGGGCGCGTCCCCCGGGTTCAAGAAGAGGTGCCCCCGCCGCACCGGCCAGGGCGAGCTACGCCAGGCGCTCTGCCCGTGATCCCATGCGAGCGGCAGCACATAGGCGGCCGGGGTGTCGAGACCCCGGTCGAGCGCTTGGGCAAGCATGCGCCGCTCTTCGGGGTCTTCGAGATTGGCCTTGAGCGGGTCTAGATTGACCGGCACACCGCCCTCTTTCCACAGATAGTAGAGCGCGTCTTCATAGGCAGGGACGGCATAGCGCTCGCCGATCCCCAGGCGGCGCGCGAGCTGGGCGGCGAATTGCGCGGCGTGACTCGCGCCGAAACCGATACTGTGGCCACCCAAGGCGAAGAGATCGGGGTTGCGCCAGAGCGGCAGGCCGTCCTTGCGCCAGAAACAGCCCAAGGCCCAGCGCGGGAGCGACTCGCCCGGATACCATTTACCCTGCCCGAAGTGCAGGACCCCGCCGGGACCGAAGCGCCGCCACAGGCGTTGGAGCAGCTCTTCCGCCAGCGAGCGCTTGTGGGAGCCAAAAGCGGCGATGGTCCATTCCACGGCATCCATGTCGTCGATGGAGACAAAGGTCGGCTCCCCGCCCATGGTCAACCGTACGTCGTGCAGAGCCAGGTCCTCATCCACCGCCCGGCCCAAGGCGTTGATCGCCGCCCATTGATTATCGGCGTAGGGCTTGGTGACCCGCGGGTCCTCGTGGACGCGCAGAACCGTATTGCTGTGCCGTAACTCGACCTCGCACTCGTCCGTAGCGCCGGTGACCGGCGCCGCGCTCACGGCGTCCGGGGTGCAGGCAAGCGGGATATGACCTTCGCCGGCGAACAGCCCCGAGGTCGGGTCGAGCCCGAGCCACCCGGCGCCCGGTACGTAGACCTCGGCCCAGGCGTGCAGATCGGTGAAATCGCTCTCGACGCCCGCCGGCCCATCGAGGGCCTTGACATCCGGAGTGAGCTGCACGAGGTAACCCGAGACGAAGCGCGCGGCGAGACCCAAATGCCGCAGGATTTGCACCAGCAACCAAGCGGAATCACGGCAGGAACCGAGGCGTGTCCGCAGGGTCTCCTCGCAGCCCT
>JBOIDH010000067.1:0-9030 GCA_050740495.1 Gammaproteobacteria bacterium
TAGACGGCTCGAAACCATTAAGGCGAAGTAACGTGACGGCAGCCCGCCCGCGGCCGCGGGTCAAGCTCAAACCCGCCCAGCTTGGCGCGCGAATCGAACGCGAGGGGCTCGAACGGCTCTACCTCATCGCGGGCGATGAGCCTTATCAGTGTCTGGAGGCGATGGACCAGATCCGTTCCCAGGCGCGTGCGCTCGGCGTCACGGGGCGCGTGGTGCTCGAAGCGCAAGCGGGATTCGACTGGCAGCGCCTGCGCTACGAGGCGAATCACCTGAGCCTCTTCAGCGACCGCCGGCTCATAGAGCTTACGCTCGCGCACGTTCCCCCGCGGAGCGAAGGCGTACAAGCCATCATCGCGTATACCCAAGGGATGTCAGCGGACACCGTGGTGGTGATCCGCGCGCCCGTGATCGATTACAAAGCGAAGCAAGGCGCATGGTACCAAGCCATCGAAGCCGCGGGCGTGATTGTCGAGGTCGCGCCGGTCCCGCCCGAGGCGATGCCGGACTGGATCCTGCGGCTCGGCGAACGGCGCGGTCTCATCCTGGATCATGAGGCGGCGATGTTCATTGCCGAGCGGGTCGAGAATAATCTGCCCGCGGCAAGTCAAGAGCTTGAGAAGCTCCGGCTTTCCTTGCCGGGCGGCAAGGCGGGTCTCGAGGACGTCGTCGCGGTGGTCACGGACAGCAGCCGTTATGACGTTTTCGCCCTGGTCAACTGCGTGTTGGAAGGGCGCCTGGCACGATCCCTGTCCGTGCTCGCGGGACTCCGCGCCGAGGGTACCGAAGCCGCGCTCGTGACCTGGTCTCTGGTGCGTGAGCTGCGGGTCCTATGCCGTTTGGCGTATAACCAGGCGCGCAAGCTGCCTCTGGAGCCCTTGTTCGAGGAATTCCGCGTCTGGGATCGGCGTAAAGCGGCCTTGAAACCGGCGCTGCGGCGCCACACCGTCGCCAGCTTGCGGGAGCTGCTGCTGGCCGCACATCAAGTAGAACGAGCCATCAAAGGCGCGATTCCAGGCGATCCGTGGCTTATGCTGGCGGAGGTGGCGATCGGCCTCGCCACAGGCAATGCCTCGCAACGGAAGCGGAATTACAATGTGAACGAGTGACCTAAATAGACCTGGCGCACGGTGTCGTTGGCGAGAATGGTCTCCGGCGCGCCCTCCGCGATGATGGCGCCTTCATTGACGATATAAGCCCGATCGCAGATCCCCAGGGTCTCGCGGACGTTATGGTCGGTAATCAAGATGCCGATTCCGCGCGCCGCAAGCTGTTTGATGACCTTCTGAAGATCGAGCACCGAAAGCGGATCGATGCCGGCGAAGGGTTCATCGAGCATAATGAACTCGGGCCCCGCCGCCAGCGTCCGCGCGATCTCCGTGCGCCGCCGCTCGCCTCCGGACAGGCTTTCGCCCACGCGATCGGACAGCTGTTGAAGGTGGAATTCTTGCAGCAGGCCCGTCAGCCGGCGTTCGCGCCCCACCGGGTCGAGAACCGATCGTATCTCCAGTACCGCCAGGACGTTGTCCCTCACCGTGAGCTTTCTGAAGATGGAAGACTCCTGCGGGAGATAGCCCAGCCCTAAACGCGCGCGCTGGTCCATCGGTAAGGCGGTGATGTCGCGGCGGTTAAGAAACACGGCGCCGGTGTCATTCGGCACCAGGCCCACGATCATGTTGAAGCTAGTGGTCTTGCCCGCGCCATTCGGACCCAGCAGTCCGACGACTTCTCCGCTTTTAACTTTTAGGCTGACATCCTTGACGACCTGCCGCGACTGATAGGTTTTGGACAGGTGCCGGGCGCTAATGACGTGGATTGATTTTTCGCCGGGTTTATTCTCTTGATGCGGGCCCACCAGCACTGGAGGCGCGATCGGTTCCGCTCGGCTCCGTTTTCTTGGCCGGAGGAATGATGATCCGTACCCGGCCATCGTCCGTGGCCCCGTCGCCGTTCGATAGCTCGCCGGGGCGTGCCTTTCTTGCTTTAAGGACATTGCGAGCGGTATCGTAGGTCATGTGGTGGCCGGTGTAAATCTGCCGCCGTTGCACCATTTTGACCTTGTTGGTCATATGGATCAGTTGCTCTTGCGCCTGATACCTCATATTGAGGGCCTCGCCCTCGATATCCTCCTCCTCGTTGTCGGGGCGCTGCCGGTAGGTCGCGGGCGCGCCTTCCAAGAGCGCCTCTTTTAGCTGTTGGTCAGGTGTATAATTCAGGGTGAGGGTGTGGCCGGTGAAGTGCGTGCTCCCTTGGATGACGATGACGTTCCCGCGGTAGATCGCAACCCCTATCTTATCGTCGATTTCGACGAAGTCCGCCGTGACTTCAATCGGCTGATCGCGATCGGTGGACAACGCGGCGGCGGCCGTGACAGAGAATAAACCCGCCAGCAACACGCTTGAGTTAACGCTTTTCGTCATAATGAGTCCGCACGTTTTGCAATAGTTCGACCAGACTAAACGCGAGCCGCGCACGCATCCCGGTCCCTTTCGTGATGGACGTGGGCGTGATGATCGTGGTGGCGCTATCGGTTTCCGCATAGCGCTTTTTGGGGAGTATCCTGAGATCGGGCGCTTGCACCTCGATCTCGCGCAGGCCCTCGGAGTTTTGGCGCCACACGCTCACGTTTCCGTACAGCAAGACGGTATCGTTGTGGGCCCCGATCCATCCCGAGTCGGCACGGACGAACCACGGCGCCTTCGGATTTTCGCTGTACAGCTCGAGGGTGGGATGAAGGAGTTGGGTGGTATCATCCCTGAAGTGGAACATGCGCTTGGCGCGGAGCCGGCTATCGAGCTTTCCGCGCTCGTCCATGGCGGTGCGCACGAAGTTCTCCATGTAAGAATCAGGTTCGTCCGGGCCGACCGCCTCGCGGCTGATATTCTGCTGTTCCAGGCGCTCCAGGATCCAAGCGGTGGTGACGGCACAAACGCTAAGAGCGATTACCCCCGGCCAGTGCTTTAGCTTGCGGAAGCTTAAAACCGTCACAGAAGCGCTAGCTCAAGTACTGATCGTAAAGGTTCGTGAGCAAGCCTTGCGCATCCAGGAGCAGCTCGCACAATTCGCGCACGGCGCCGCGTCCGCCCGGTTGCCGTGTCCGCCAATGCGCGTGTTGACGCACTAAATGATGCGCATCGGCCACGGCAACCGCAAGGCCGGCGCGGAGCATGACCGGCAAATCCGGCACATCGTCTCCCATGAACGCCGCCTGCTCGGCGCTCAAGCCGAGCTCGCGGAGCAGGGCATTGAAGATCGATAGCTTGTCGGAGGCCCCCTGGTAGACGTACCGGATCCCGAGCTCCGTCATGCGCTCTTCGACCGCCCCCGAAGAGCGTCCCGAAATCACGGCGATGTGTAAGCCGGCTTCGCGCAGCATCGTCAGCCCCTGCCCGTCGTGGGTGTGAAACACCTTAAACTGCTCGCCTCGATCGCCTAGGATCAGGCTGCCGTCGGTCAGCACCCCGTCCACATCGAATGCGGCGAGGCGGATCTTCGCGGCCCTGGCCTTGATCCGATGCAGCGGTTCCGCGAGGTCCGCCATGACGGGAATGTTACAGGACCCCGGCGCGCAGTAAATCGTGCATGTTCAGCACGCCGCGCAGATTGCCCTTTTCGTCGGCGACTAACAACGCGTTGATCTTGTGCCGTTGCATCAGATTGAGCGCTTCGGCCGCGAGGCAGTCTTGGCCGACGGTGACGCACGCGGGCGTCATGACGCTCCGCATGCGTGCCCGATGGACGTCGATGCCGCGGTCCAGGGCGCGGCGCAGGTCGCCGTCCGTGAAGATACCGGCGATCCGCAGCCCGTCCTCGACGATCGCCGTCATACCCAGGCCCTTGCGCGACATTTCCACCAGCGCGTCCCGCAATAGTGCCTCGGTTGTGACCACCGGGATCGCGTCGCCGGTATGCATGAGATCGGAAATACGCAGCAGCAGCCGCCGCCCCAGAATTCCGCCCGGGTGCGTCTGCGCGAAGTCCGCGGCGCTGAATCCGCGCGCCTCGAGGAGGGCGATGGCCAGCGCGTCTCCCATGGCCAGGGCCGCGGTCGTGCTCGAAGTCGGCGCCAAGCCCAAAGGACATGCTTCTTGCGCCACGCTGACATCCAAGTTGACGGAGGCGGCGCGTGCGAGGGTCGATTCGGGCTTGCCAGTGAGAGCGATGAGCGGGATCCCTAGGCGTTTAATGAGCGGCAGCAAGACTATGAGTTCCACGGTTTCCCCGGAGTTGGACAGCGCGAGCACCACATCCTTGGTGGTGATCATGCCCATGTCGCCGTGGCTGGCCTCGCCGGGGTGGACGAAGAATGCCGGGGTGCCCGTGCTGGCCAAGGTGGCCGCGATTTTGCCGCCGATATGGCCGGATTTACCCATGCCCAATACCACGATTCTGCCCTCGCAACTCAAAAGGTAACGGCAGGCGCCGACGAACTCCGGGCCGATGCGCGCGCCGAGAGCGGCCACGGCTTGCGCCTCATTGTCGATGACGGAACGTCCCAAGGCTTGCAGCCGTTCGCCGGCACCGCGCTCGTCATGGAGATGGTCACGCATGGGTCAAAAAATTCCGCTACGCTGGTAGCGCTTCAAACGGCAAAATCGATGATCACTTTCTAATACACCGTACACTGAGAGCTTGTGAACAAATCTAACTTCCGGCATAGGTATGAGGGTTGGGGTGAGGGGATCAGAATAATCGACGCATGTGTTTGATTTGATTCCCCTCATCCTAACCTTGCATCCTCGGCGCGCCAAGCAGGGCCATTCCCTGGCCCTGGCTTTCTCCCTGAGGGAGAAGGGATCTACTGCGCTCGCTACGATTTCTTCACGAACTCCGAGATGAAATTCTATGGTAAGTGCGCGGCATTTGCATGTGAGCTACATTAGGTCCAGCCGTGAAAAGGAACCTGATCGCGATGCGTCACGATAATCTCAAGCGCTGGGTAACCCGGATCCTCAAGACCGGTGAGTTCCGGCTCAGCAAAGCCTCGAGCGATGCTAGCTTCCGGAATTACTGGCGGATCCAGCATGGAGATCGCTCCTATATCGTGATGGATGCGCCGCCCGAGCGGGAGAATTGCGAGGCTTTCATAGACGTCGCCAAGCGTCTGGGAGCGGCGGGTTTGAATGCCCCCAAGGTATTGGCTGGCGATCTTGCGCGTGGGTTTTTGCTCTTAACGGATCTCGTAACCAGGCTCTACCTGGACGAGTTACGGCCCGAAAACGCCGGGCAGCTTTATAGTGATGCCTTGAACGCTGTCGTCGCGATGCAGGTGCGCGCCGACGGCCGGGGCCTCCCTCCTTACGATCGCGATCTGCTGATGCGGGAGACGGAGTTGTTTCGGGGATGGTTGCTAGCGAAGGAACTCGATCTGCGCATATCGGCCCGCCAAAACGCGTCGTTAGACGCGAGCTTTGCATTTTTGGCGGAAGCGGCCTTGTCGCAACCCCGAGTCTTCGTACACCGCGATTTTCATTCCCGAAACCTATTGGTCGGCGCGAGCAACGATCCCGGGATCCTCGACTTCCAGGACGCGGTGATCGGGCCTGTCACTTATGACGTTGTTTCTTTACTACGGGATTGCTACATTCGCTGGCCGCGGAAGCAGGTCGAGGCCTGGGCCGCGGAGTATTACCGGCGGGCGCTTGAACATGGCATTTTAAGTGGCGTGAGCCTCACGGCGTTTTATCGCTGGTTCGATCTGATGGGCGTGCAGCGGCATCTCAAGGCCAGCGGAATATTCGCGCGTTTATGGCATCGCGACGCCAAGCGCGGCTACCTCAATGATATTCCTAGAACGCTCGCGCACATTGCCGATGTGAGCGTGCGCTACCCGCAATTGGATTCGCTGCATGTCCTGTTGGTCGAACAAGTCATGCCTGCAATTAACGAACGGTACGCGCGATGAAGGCGATGATCTTGGCAGCGGGCAAGGGGCAGCGCATGCGCCCCTTGACCGATCGTCTGCCCAAGGCGCTGCTGCAAGTCGCGGGTAAAAGCCTGATCCAATATCAAGTCGAGCGCTTGGTGCGCGCGGGGCTCACGGATATTACCGTCAATCACGCGCTGCACGGCGATCTCATCGAGCAGACGCTGGGTACCGGCGCAGCCTTGGGCGCCTCGCTGCGCTATTCGCGCGAGGGGACCGAGGCGCTTGAAACCGGCGGGGGTATTTTAAGGGTACTGCCGTTCCTGGGACCGGGGCCGTTTATCGTAGTCAATGCGGACATCTGGACCGACTACCCCTACGAAAAATTAGCGGACCAGCCGCAACGGTTGGCGCATATAGTGCTAGTAGATAATCCGCCGCACCATCCCGCGGGGGACTTCGCGCTTACCGGGGATGGCGTGGGACTGTCCGGGGATCGCCGGCTAACCTTCGGCGGGATCGGCGCCTATCGGCCGGAGCTGTTCGACGATTGCCTTCCGGGCACGTTTCGGCTCTCCGCGGTGCTGCGCATCGCGGTATCCCATGGCTTGGTGACCGGGGAACGCTACGGGGGAGCCTGGGTGGACGTGGGCACGCCCGAGCGATTGTTGGCGGCAGAGAACCTCGTTCAATCGCGGCGCTGACCCCGAAGCGATGCAGCATGGTATCTGCATTGCTACCCGTTAGCTTCATGCGGCGCTTTTTCGGTAGTCACCATGATCTTGACTAATGACCTCGCCTTGGTGCTAAGCGGCGGCGGCGCCCGCGGCGCCTATCAGGTGGGATTCGTGCAATCACTGGCTCGCCGGCATCCTGAACTCGCGATCCCCATCATTACCGGTGTGTCGGCCGGGGCCATCAATGCCGCCTATCTCGCGAGCAAGCCCGCTTGTTTTCTCGAACGAGCGGAGACGCTCGCGGGGCTCTGGTCCGGCTTGACTACTGACCAAATATTTTGCGTTGATCTGTTATCGCTCGCGCGCAACGTCGCCCGTTGGAGCACCCGGTTGCTCTTAGGGCGGTCTTCAAACCGCGTGAGCGCGCGCAGCATGGTGGACACGGCACCTCTTTGCGCCATGTTGGAACGTCTGCTCCAGCCTACGCACCGTTGCCTGCCCGGCATCGGGCACAACCTCGCCCGGGGACGCTTGAAGGCCGTGGCCATCACCGCCTCGAGCTATTCCACCGGCCAGTCGGTGACCTGGGTGCAAGGCACGGAACCGGTCCATTGGGAACGCGGTCACCGGAAACTGGTGCGCTGCAAGATCCGGCTCGATCATATCTTGGCGTCGGCGGCCTTGCCCTTGCTCTTCCCCGCCGTACGCATCAATCGCCGCTGGTTCGGCGATGGCGGGATCCGAATGACTGCCCCCCTCGCGCCCGCGGTACATCTCGGCGCCGAGCGCATCCTGGCCGTCTCGACGCGCTTCGTTAACGGCCGTGATGCGATTCCCCACGTCGATTCCTATCCCCCGCCGGCTCAGGTCGTCGGCGCATTGTTCAACGCCATCTTTTTGGATGTTTTCGATCACGATGCGGTGCGGCTCCAGCACGTCAACGATCTCATCGGCAAGATCCCGGTGCAGGAGCGCGGGGACCTCCGTCCCATCAAGCTGCTCTTGCTCCGGCCCTCGCGCGATCTCGGCAAGCTTGCAAGCGAGTATGAGGCCACCCTCCCGCGCGCGTTTCGGTTCATGACCCGGGGACTCGGCACGCAGGAGACCCGATCCAATGACATTTTGAGCTTGCTCATGTTTCAGCCCGACTATCTCGCGCACCTCATCGAAATTGGATATGAGGATGCCGAGGCACGGTGCGGCGAAATCGACGCCTTCCTGGAATCATAGCTGCCTTCCTGTCCGGCGCGACCGGTAACCCGAGGCCCCAGGGCTTTCGGGTATAATGCCCGCCCATGTTCAAGCCACTCGGTCTCTACATCGGCCTGCGCTACACGCGCGCGAAGCGCCGCAACCACTTCATTTCGTTTATATCGATCATTTCGATGCTGGGGGTCGCGGTCGGCGTGACGGCGCTCATCACCGTGATCTCGGTGATGAACGGCTTCGAGAAGGAATTGCGGGGACGTATCCTCGGGGTCACCGCGCATGCGACCATCGTCGAGCGCGGCCGGCCGTTGCGCGATTGGCGGGCCGTGAGTGCGGTGATCGATCGCGATCCCCGGGTACACGGGTCCGCGCCTTTCATACGCGCCGAGGGTATGGCGACGCGCGCGGGCAGCGTGCATGGGGTGATCGTCGAGGGCGTGTTACCGGAACAGGAGCCCAAGGTGTCGGTGGTCGGGGAGCGCATGCGCACGGGCCGTATGACGGATCTCAAACCGGGCGGGTATAACATCTTGCTCGGCGCCGCCTTGGCGCGGAGCCTGCGCGCCGAGGTCGGGGATAAGATCACCTTGATCGTACCGCAAGCGACGGCGACGCCCGCGGGCATCCTGCCGCGTCTCAAGCGCTTTACCTTGGCGGGGGTGTTCGAGATCGGCATGCACGACTACGACGCCGCCTTGGCCGTGGTCCATCTCGAGGATGCGGCGCGCTTGTTCCGGATCCAGGAGGGCGTGAGCGGGATCCGCATCAAGGTCGATGACATGTTTGCCGCGCCGCGCATCAGCCGCGAGCTCATCCGCGGCCTACCCGAACACTATGCGGCAGTGGACTGGACCCAGCAACACGTCAATTTCTTCCAAGCGCTGAAGACCGAGAAGATCGTGATGTACGTGATTCTGATGCTGATCGTGGCGGTCGCGGCCTTCAATATTATTTCGACGCTGGTCATGGTGGTCACCGACAAGGCCGCCGATGTCGCCATCCTGCGCACCCTCGGCCTGACACCGAGGGGCATCATGTCGATCTTCATCGTTCAAGGGACGGTGATCGGCTTTGTCGGGACCTTGCTCGGGCTGCTGGGCGGGGTGCAGTTGGCGACTCACGTCGATACCTTGGTTCCGGCGATCGAGCAGCTCTTTCAGACGCAGTTTCTACCCCCCGATATTTACTACATCAGCGAGCTGCCCTCCGACATGCGCTGGCCGGATGTCATCCGCATCACCGCGATCGCCTTCACGCTCTGTCTCTTGAGCACCTTGTACC
>JBOIDH010000068.1:0-8989 GCA_050740495.1 Gammaproteobacteria bacterium
TGTCCGGATCAGCGTCGTGCGATTGGATGCCGACGCGGCTCAGCGGCGAAAGGAGATAGACGCATTGTTTGCGGAGTTCGAGACAGACCTGTCGGGATTCAAGTTCAATCGGGACGAACTTTATGACAGGTAGGGTTTTCCTCGATACGAACGTCGTGATTTATACCATAGATAAAGCCGGGCCGAAGCGCGAGCGGGCACGCGTACTACTCGGCAACGACCCCATTGTGAGCGTTCAGGTGATCAATGAGGCCGTCAACGTTTGCCTCAAGAAGCTAAGCAAGACCCGAGAGGAGGCATACCGCTTCGGCGAGCGGATCATGAGCTGTTGCGACACGGCGAGCATCGATCGTCTGGACGTGGAGACAGCTTTCCGGATTTCTATGCAATATAGCCTTTCGCATTGGGATAGCCTCATTATCGCGGTGGCCATCCGCCAAGGCTGTGAGGCAGTCTACTCGGAGGACATGCAGCACAACCTTCAAGTCGCGCCCGGTACGCGCGTAATCAATCCATTTATTCCTTAGATGGATGATTGGATCGCCACCTCCGCGCCGAAGGTATTCGCTCCCCATCTCCGCCCTCAACCAGTACGCCTACTGCCCGCGCCGCTGCTAGGTATGCGGTGGACATCCTACCTGGCTAATCTCCAGGATGTCACTGTCCGGGGTCATTAAGGGTCCTGATCATCGGCCGCATCCAACAGGGCACGGTTAACGGTTCGGCCACAGCCGCCGTCAACCCACCGTTCCCGGCATAGACAGGTAGCGGCGGTCGGCCGCTGTCAGAACGTGCGATTTGGGGGCGCAGCCGAAGGACGAGCCCCTCCTCGATCAGGCGGTCAGGCTGGTCTGCTCCTGTGCGGCTACGGCCTTGGCTTTGGCCAGCAGCGCGTACTGATGTCGAGCGTGGTTCTCGTGACCGTCTTGATGCAGATTTCTGCATAACTCTAGCATGAGCACGACGTTCATTCAAATCTATGCGTAGGCCAGTGCGACGAGCCGAATCCTGGATCCTTGCGGCTGCTTCAAATTCAGCACGGTCAGGACTTCAGACCTCCTGATATCACCGATTATGCGATGAGACCAGTTTCGTAGACCCAGTGCTTGGTGCGGTAAAGGCAGTGGGTGAAATCCGTGGCTTTGCAGATAAGGGGCTAGGCTAGGCTCACATTAATCTCTGATCTCCGTTTCCCTTGACCTGCCGTGGGGTTTGACGTCGCGTCGCAGGAAGAAGGGGTTCGGTAACAACTGAGAAATATTCTCACATGTCTACGACCCCTGCATGCTCCACCCCTGCATGCTCCTGCATGCTGTTGGGGTCGTGAAGGACTTCCTCGGTTGCGCCGCGCCTATTGCTGCGCCGCACAAGCCTCGGCTATCATGCGCTCATTGCTACCCGGTTGAAGGAGGGAAATCAGCATGACGACCCTGTTGGACGTCCGCGGCACAATGACCCTGGACTACGAACGCATTCTTACGCCGGAGGCCTTGGCGTTTGTGGAAGAGTTAATTAAGAGATTCGGGCCGCGGCGTAAAGAGTTACTGGCGATCCGGGTCCGCCGGCAGCAGTTCTTCGATGCCGGCGGGCTGCCGGAGTTTCTTCCCGACACCAAGCACGTCCGTGAAGGCGAGTGGGAGGTCGCGCCCATCCCCGCGGACCTGGTGGACCGGCGGGTGGAGATCACCGGTCCGATCGAACGCAAGATGATCATCAATGCGCTCAATTCCGGGGCGAATACCTTCATGGCGGACTTCGAGGACGCCTCGAGCCCCACCTGGGAGCAGATGATGGATGGGCAGGTCAACCTGTGCGACGCGATCGACGGCACCATCTCCTACACCGGACCGGAGGGCAAGGTCTACCGGCTCAATGACGGCAAGCTCGCGACCCTCATCGTGCGCCCACGCGGCTGGCACATGAAGGAGAAGCATGTGCTGCTCGACGACGAACCGATTCCCGCGAGCCTGTTCGACTTCGGCTTGTTCTTTTTCCATAACGCCAAGAAACTGATCGCCAAGGGCACGGCTCCCTATTTCTATCTGCCCAAGATGGAAAGCCGCAAGGAAGCCCGCTTGTGGAATGCCGTATTCCTTTACGCCCAGGATGCGCTCGGCATCCTGCGGGGGACTATCCGCGCCACGGCGCTCATCGAAACGCTCACCGCCGCCTTTGAGATGCACGAGTTTCTCTACGAGCTGCGCGAGCATGCGGCGGGGCTCAACTGCGGACGCTGGGATTACATCTTCAGCTTCATCAAGTGCCTGCGCAATCACCCCGAGTTTGTGCTGCCGGATCGCAGCCAGTTGACCATGAACCAGCACTTCCTGCACTCCTACTCGCAGCTCCTGGTTCAGAGCTGTCATCGCCGCGGTATTCATGCGATGGGCGGAATGGCGGCCCAGATCCCGATCAAGGAGGATGAGCTTGCCAACGAGGAAGCCCTCGCCAAGGTGCGGGCCGATAAGGAGCGTGAGGCCAAAGACGGTCACGACGGAACCTGGGTCGCCCATCCCCTGCTCGCACCGATCGCCAAAGCGGTATTCGACAAGCACATGCCGGGACCGAACCAGATCCATAACCTGAGAGAGGATGTGCAGGTCACCGCCGCGGACCTGTTGCGAATGCCCGAGGGCACGATCACGATGAAGGGACTGCGGCACAACATCAGCGCCGCGCTGCGCTACACCGACTCGTGGCTGAGCGGGAAGGGGGCGGTGCCGATCGCCCATCTGATGGAAGACGCGGCGACCGCGGAGATCTCGCGGGCACAACTCTGGCAGTGGATCCGCTATCCGAGGGGGGTGCTGGAAGACGGCCGCAAGATCACCCTGGACGTGTTCCGTGAGAGCCTGACTCAGGAACTGGCCCAAGTCCGCGAGGAGATCGGAGAGCAGCAATTCGCAAGCTGTAAGTTCAACGAGGCCGCCAAGCTCCTGGATAAGCTGGTGACGACCACCAAGCTACCGGCGTTCTTGACCTTGGAGGCCTACGGCATGCTGTAGGACCGCCACGGATTCGCACTCGATGCGGAGGCGGTGCGGGCTCACGGCGTCTTCCACGATCCGCCGCAGCACCCGTCGATCCGATGCGCTGGCCGAGCAAAATACCGCCGCGGCCTGCCGCATCGGTTCATAGACTTGCATCGCGGTGTCGCCTCTGGGAAGAAGTTGAAATAAGCCCGCGAGGAGCGCGAGTCCCACCACCGGTCCAATCCGGGCGATGCGTCCGAACCCTTGCCAGGCCGTATCGCCGCCGAACATCAACGCTAGCCAGTTCATAATTGCTCCGCCGATCTAACGCCAGTGACAGGTGGTGCGGCCGAGGCGCCGGTGTTGGGGGTCGATCCCTCGGGCCGGTCACCCACCGGTCGCACCAGCTCTCACTGGTTGTATTTAGCCGCCTTCTCCCGCATTCTTGCAACGCTACTCAATGGGCGGCAAGACCGGTGCCAGCGCTTGTAGAAATTCAACATCTCTCACAATATTAGCTAGTTATGTAGCTTTATCGAGTCTTGGGGTAGTCTGGGATCACGGTGATCTCGCATGCTTATGGTGCAATGCAGCATCATCTTGGTGCATTGCCCGGGTGCCTCTATCCGCTAGCACACCCGGGTCACCACGGCCATGCGGGATCCCTCAAGCGCTCGGGGCGCGCTCGGGCCGTATCCGGCGTCCCAACGAAATTCGAAGCCTCCATCCAAGCAAGAGGGTTCTCATCGATTGACCTCACCGATTGCTTTCTGCCCGCTTGGGATCGCCGTGCAGACTCGCGCCGCTAGGGTTTGAACCGTCCCAGCCTTTGTACCGGCGCGGTGCGAGATCGACGATCCTTTCATTGACAGGCGCTGGCGTACCGGGTGCGATACCACGTTTCTTTTCAGCGCGCTCCTCAAGAAACGTGATCAGATGTTCTCGCAGCCGGTAATAGTCCGGATGGTCCATGATCTCTTTGCGATCGCGCGGACGCGGAAAATGCACGTTCAATATCTCGCCGACCTCCGCCTCCGGCCCGTTGGTCATCATCGCCACCCGGTCGGCGAGATAGAGCGCTTCGTCGACGTCGTGGGTCACCATAAACGCGGTCTTCTGATCGCGCCCCCAGAGATCCAACAACACCTTTTGCAATTCAAAACGCGTCAAGGAATCGAGCATCCCAAAAGGTTCATCCAAGAGCAACATCTTGGGCGCTAAGGCGAATGCGCGCGCTATGCCGACACGCTGGCGCATGCCTTGAGAAAGCTCCGCCGGGCGTTTATGCATGGCATCTGCTAGACCGACCAGGCTCAGATAGTACTCGGCGAGATCATGCCGCTCTGTCCGGCTGGCCGTGTAATAGACCTGATCCACCCCGAGCATCACGTTTCCGAAGGCCGAGAGCCAGGGCAACAGACACGGGTATTGAAACACCATGCCGCGATCGGGTCCGGGTCCCTTTATCTCCTTACCGGCCAGCACCATGACGCCGCTCGTGACTTCGGTTAGGCCGGCCAGCATGGAAAGCACCGTGGTCTTTCCGCAGCCGGAATGCCCGATGAGGCAAACGACCTCGCCTGTATTCACATCAAGATCGAAGTCTCTGACGATCACCGCCGGACCTTTTGGCGTAGCGTAAATCTTGGTGAGACGAGAGATGGTCAGAAATGCGCTCATATGGGTTAGGTTGCAGATTTTACCGTTGTTAGCACAGCGGTTAAGTCTCGATCTCCACGGTCTCTTTCTTGAATTCCTTGCTGCGCCGGGGGCCGCGGCGGAACAGCGAAAATGGTGAAGGCTTACCATAGGATAAATCTTCAGGTTCTATCTCCGGCAGATGGAGTTTACGGGTAACGGTCTTGCGGTGTTGAACGCCAACGCCCAAGAGAAAGTCCATCACCTGGTGCCGGGTCTGCTTGAACCGCGGGTCGTGATTTATGGCTTTACGGTCGCGCGGCCGAGGGAGCTCAACCGGCACGGCGGGACCCAGCGTCGCATCAGGGCCATGGGTCAATGGAATGATGCGGTCCGCAAGCAGGATCCCTTCATCCACATCGTTGGTGATGAGCACCACGGTTTTCTTATCCTGGTCCCAGATCTTAGCGATCTCACCCTGGAGCGTCGCCCGGGTCAGCGCGTCTAAGGCGCTCAAGGGTTCATCGAGCAACAAGATCCGTGGGTCGGTGGCCAATGCGCGCGCGACCGACACCCGCTGGCGCATGCCCCCGGAAAGCTCAGCCGGGCGTTTCTCCCGCGCAGGCAATAGGTTCACCATCCCAATGTATTTTTCCGTATGGGCTTTTTTCTTGTCTGCCGACCATTTCGGAAAAACCTGGTCCACGGCCAAGTAGACATTTTCATAAGCCGTCAACCACGGTAGCAGGGAATAGTTTTGAAAGACTATTCCGCGGTCCGGACCTGGCGCGCTTATTCTAGCGCCGTCTAAGGTGACGGTGCCGGTGTCCGGCCGGATCAAGCCCCCGATCAAAGAAATGAGCGTGGTCTTGCCGGAACCCGAATAACCGACGATGGCGACAAACTCGCCGTTTTCGACTGAGAGATTTATGTCGCGCAGGACCGGCGTGATGACGCCGTTGGAACGGTAGCTTTTACTGACGCCTTGCAGTTCCAAGAAAGCCATGGTGGTGATCTCAAATCGATTTGAACCGGGCTTCGACCAAGCTCATCATGCGGTCGAGGATGAAGCCTACGAGACCGATGGTCAGAATGCACAAGATGATGTGCTCGTAAATTAGGCTGTTGTATTCCTGCCAGAGGAACCCGCCGACGCCAGGCACGCCAGTCAGCATCTCCGCCGCGACGATGACCAGCCAGGCGATGCCAAGGCTCAAGCGGAAGCCGGTAAACATGTAAGGCATGGTGGCAGGGATCAAGACCTTGAAGAGAGTCTTGACCCGAGATAACTTCAGGACCCGCGCCACATTGATATAGTCTTGCGGGACAGCGCGTACGCCCACCGCCGTGTTCAATACCGTGGGCCACATCGCGCACACGGCAATGGTGAAGAGCGCGGCCGGTTCCGATTTCTGGAAGAGCACCAGACCCAACGGCAGCCATGCTAGGGGCGAGACGGGACGCAAGATTTGAATGATGGGATCGAAGCTCTTTGCAAAGAGCTTCGATAGCCCAAGCATTAGACCGAGCGGGGTGCCGATCAAGATCGCCAGCACATAGCCCTTGGCGACCAGCACCAGCGAATACCAGGTGAACCTGAGAATGCCCTGGTCCAGCTCGCCGCGTTTTTCAAATGGTTCTAGGATATAGAGTTTACTCACCTCCCAGGTCTTCAGAGGGGAAGGCAGGTTGGTGCCCGGCAGCGAGCTCCACAGCGTCCAGATCCCAATCACTACCAATGCTCCTAGAATGGGCAGGACCAACCAATCGATGTTAACTTTGCTCTTAATCATCGCGATGCTTCTCCACGTAGGTTGTGGCTGCGGAAACGAGTGCCACACTAAAAGTGATCAGCGGCGTCAGCAGGCTCTTGACGGCGACCGACGGACTTACCGCATGGCTCAGCCAGTAATCCCCCTGATTAATAATCGCTTGTAGGAGTCCGACGCTTAATCCGAGTTTGCAGGCGCGCCGCCAAACTCCCCGATTAGAGAGTGCTTCCCGCCATAACTCGTTTCCGTCCGGTTTACACATGTCGCCTACCAGTAGAGCGCCACTTCCCGTTATCCTTTCATGCTGTGGACTTCGAACGCGGTGGCGTACTCTTCCGCCTTGGCGGGATCAAATGTCTTGCCGTCAAATAAGGTCTCCGGATCATTATTGAGCCCGCCATGCTTGTACCCGATTTCCTTCATCGCCTCCTCATAGAGGTCTGTTCGCATCACCTGTTTGGCAATGCCCTCGTAATCGGGCTGGCCTTCGACCATGCCCCAGCGGCGAAATTGGCTCAGAAACCATTTGGCGTACTTCGGCTGAGGATAGTTACAGTTACGGTCGCTGAAGATCATGTAGTAGGGATCTTCTTTTGTCCGGCCATCGCCGTAATCATAATGCCCCTGCAGGCGGCCCAAAATGATATCCGGCGGACAGTTAATGTAAGTAGCCTTGGAGACGATCTCGACCTGCTCGGGCCGGTTCTCCATCTTATCCAGCCACACGCTCGCCTCGTGAAGAGCCTTCAGGATCGCCTTGACGGTCCTTGGATTCTGATCCGCGAATCCCGCGGTGAAGGCGCAGACTTTCTCCGGATGGTCCTTCCAGATATCCTGGCTGGAAACAGACGTGAACCCGATTCCCTCGACAATAGCCCGAGCGTTCCACGGCTCGCCTACGCAAAAGCCGTCCATCTTGCCGACATTCATGTTGGACACCATTTGCGGAGGCGGAATGGTGATGAGGGCGACGTCCTTATCCGGGTTGATCCCGCCCGCGCCTAGGTAATAGCGCATCCACATGGCATGGGTGCCGGGAGGGAAGGTCATCGCGAAAGTCATGGGCTCGCCTGCTTTTTTGGCGTCTTCCACCAACGGTTTCAGAGCCTTCGGATCGTCCGCCACCTTGCCTTTAAAGGCCTCCTTCAAGCTGATCCCCTGACCGTTGCGGTCAAGGATCCAAGGGGCAATCATAGGTTTCTTGGGCGAACCCAGAAGGCCCATCGTGGACGCGATGGGCATTCCGATCAGCATGTGAGTCGCCTGAATATCGCCGTTGGAAAGCGAGTCGCGAATGGCTGCCCAGTTGGCGCCTTTACTGACCGTGGAGTTGATGCCGTACTTTTTGAAGAATCCCTTCTCGTGGGCGATGACGATGGGCGAACAGTCCGTGAGCGCGATTATCCCGAACTTTATATTCGACGTTTCCGGCCCCTCACCGGCATAAGCCCCGCCGATCCAGCCTTTTGGCAGCCCGGATGATAGTAGGGCCGCGGCACCCAAGCCTTGGGCGGCCGTGGTTAAGAACTGACGGCGGCTGATCTCGGATGCGCCTGCCGAAGTGGACCGTGTTTCCTGCGTTGTGACGTTACCTTGGGATTGATCCGCTGCGTTGTTTTTCATGGAATTGGTTCTCCGGTTATAAAAACGCCGCTGCGACCAGAATTCGGCGGGCAGGCTTGCGTCGCCGGCGCTTTAGCGCCATGCAGCGCCCTAAAACTTAAACTGCACATAGGCCCAAGCCTTCTCGAGATCGAAGGCCTGTCCCGAGATGCTGTTACGCGCCTTATTGAGCGCATCGCCCGAGGTGTCGTAATAGGCGTATTTGATCCCGACCAGGAAGTTATTGGCGATCGGTTTCTCCAAGAGCAGATCCCATTCGGTGCCATAATCGTAATCGGCGTCATTCGCCGAAAAGTCGTGCCACATGGCCATGAAGTTGGCTCCCCAGACCTTCATCTGCAAGGTGACGAAGAGATCCTCGATGCCGTCGGCCGGGGTGATCAGGAAGCGGTCGGCCCAACCTTGGAACGCGTGGTTTGTGCCGAGCGGGGTCTGGAAGGCTCGAGCGACGATCCCGTTACAGCAACCGCTCACCACTTGGCGGCCATCGCCTTCCAACACCTCGTAGCTCCCTTTCACGGTAACCGACTCGATGGGATTATCGATGAACGTATGGGTGGCGCCGAGCTCAGCCAGGTAATAGTTGACATCGATATCGGCTGGGTTTTCGGCATAGTCCATTTGATGGGCGAGCTCACCGGTGTAGAGGATGGAAACCGGGTAGCTGATGAGGTCATACGCACCTTGAAAACGCAGGCCGAAGGTAGCTGTTGAAAATCCCTCCGACGCCTTGCTTTCGAAGTCCAGCAAATAGGTATACGGTTCGAATTTCCCGTACGGGAACCCGCTGTACTGAACATTGATGAAGTGACTGTCCATGCGAAAGTCACTGCGGTCTGGGATCTCGTTGTCCTCGCCGAAGATGCGGTTGGTGTTCCACACATAGGCATAGTCGATCACCGTTGCCGGCAGGTATTCGTTCAGCGCCCGGAATCCATCGAAGCTCTGCCAATTCTGCCGCCACAGGATATTTCCGATGTAGCG
>JBOIDH010000069.1:0-8920 GCA_050740495.1 Gammaproteobacteria bacterium
ATCGGGCTCATGATCGTTACCCTTCGCGGCCGCGACTTCCTTGGCAAGCTGCGCCCGGGCCGTGATCATGTGCAGAATCTCCGCATCCACCTCGTCGATGCGCGTGCGCAAGCCCTGCAATCGGTCGGCGTCGTTAGGGAGGTCCACGCGGGGGTCTATTCGTTATCGTTATCGCTAACGTTATAATCCGCGACGCGCTCGATCCCGACCAAGCGCTCGTCATCGGCGAGGTTAATCAAGGTGACGCCCTGGGTATTGCGGCCGACAATCGAGATATCGTTCGCGGCGGTGCGGACCAGGGTTCCCCGGTCGCTCACCAGCATGACTTCCTCATCATCGCGGATCCCGATGGCGCCGACGAGCTTTCCGTTCCGGGCGGTGGTCTGGATGGCGATGACGCCCTGACCGCCGCGGCCATGCACCGGATAGTCGCCTACCGGCGTGCGCTTACCGTAGCCGCGTTCGGTCCCACAGAGGATCTGGCTCTGCGCCCCGGGGATAATGAGCGAGATCACCGCATGCCCGGCCCTCAATCTGATACCTCGTACGCCCCGCGCCGCCCGGCCCATCGCGCGCACCTCCGTCTCGCTGAAGCGGACCGCCTTGCCCGAGGTGCTGAACAGCATCAGCTCCTGACGGCCATCGGTCAGAGCAACGCCCACCAGCCGATCGCCATCGCTCAGGTCGATGGCGATAATACCGCTCGCGCGCGGCCGCGAGAACTCCGCTAACGGACATTTTTTTACCACGCCGCGGCTGGTCGCCATGACCAGGAATCCATCCTGCTCGAAGGACTTGATGGGAAGGATGGCCGTGATGCGCTCCTCGTTCTCCAACGGCAAAAGATTGACCATCGGCTTGCCGCGCGCGGCGCGCCCCGCCTGAGGCAACTCATAGACCTTGAGCCAGTATGCCCGGCCGCGGTTCGAAAAGCATAGGATCGTATCGTGGGTGCTGGCCACGAACAGTTTCTCGATAAAGTCCTCCTCTTTCATCGCCGTAGCCATCTTGCCCTTGCCGCCACGCCGCTGCAGGCGGTACTCGTCCATAGGTTGCGCCTTGGCGTAACCCTCATGCGACAAGGTCACCACCACATCCTCGACGTTGATCAGATCCGCGAGGCTCAACTCCACGTGCCGTTGGCGGATCTCGGTACGGCGTTTGTCGCCGAACTGCTCGCGGATGTCGATGAGCTCCTCGCGCATTACTTGGGTCAGCCGTTCCGGCCGCGCCAGGATCTCCAAGAGATTCGCGATGTTTTCAAGGCAAGCTTGATAGTCCTGCACGATCTTTTCTTGCTCCAGGCCGGTGAGCCGATGCAGCCGCAGATCCAAGATCGCCTGCGCCTGGGCTTCGGACAAACGGTAGCCATTCGGCGTCAGGCCAAACTCGGGCGCTAGATTATCCGGACGGGACACTTCGGCGCCCGAACGCTCCAGCATCCGCACTACCGCCCCCGGTGCCCACACGCGCGCCATCAGCCCCTCCCTGGCTCCCGCGGGATTGGCCGAGGCCTTGATGAGGGCGATCACCGGATCGATGTTCGCCAAGGCCACGGCTAAGCCTTCTAGATTGTGCGCCCGTTCCCGCGCCTTGCGCAGATCGTACAGGGTACGGCGGGTGATCACCTCCCGGCGGTGGCGCAGGAAGCACTCAATCAATTGCTTGAGCGACAAGATCTGAGGCAGGCCCTGGATCAGCGCAACCATGTTCACGCCGAATACCACCTGCATCTGCGTCTGCTGATAGAGGTTGTTGAGCACGACCTCGGCGATCTCGCCGCGGCGCAACTCGACCACCATGCGCATCCCGTCCTTGTCGGACTCGTCCCGCAGCTCCCGGATCCCCTCGAGTTTCTTGTCCTTGACCAGCTCCGCGATCCGTTCCATCAAGCGCGCCTTGTTGACCTGGTAGGGCAGCTCCGTTACGACGATGCGCTCACCCGCATCATCGGACTCGACCGCGGTGCGCGCGCGCACGTGGATCCTCCCGCGCCCGGTCTCGTAGGCTTCCTGGATCCCCTCGGTCCCATTGATGATGGCCGCCGTGGGAAAATCCGGCCCCGGGATGATTTCGAGCAGCCCGCTGACATCCATATCGGGACGATCGATGAGCGCCAGACAGGCGCTGATCACCTCGCCGAGGTTGTGGGGCGGAATATTGGTTGCCATGCCCACGGCGATGCCGCTCGAGCCGTTGATCAAGAGGTTCGGGATGCGCGTAGGAAGGATCGTGGGTTCGGTCTCGGAGCCGTCGTAGTTGGGGGAGAAATCGACGGTCTCCTTGTCGATATCGGCGAGCAGCTCGTGGGCGATGCGGGACATCCGCACCTCGGTGTAACGCATGGCGGCCGGCGAATCGCCGTCCACGGAACCGAAGTTGCCTTGCCCGTCGATGAGCATGTAACGCAAGGAGAAGGGTTGTGCCATGCGCACGATGGTGTCATAGACGGCGACATCCCCGTGGGGATGGTATTTACCGATGACATCACCGACCACGCGCGCCGATTTCTTGTACGGCTTGTTCCAGTCGTTGCCGAGCTCCCGCATGGCGTGGAGAACACGCCGGTGGACGGGTTTCAGGCCGTCCCGCGCGTCCGGCAGCGCCCGGCCCACGATTACGCTCATCGCGTAATCCATGTAAGACTGGCGCATCTCGTCTTCGATATTGACAGGCGAGACTTCTTTGGCGAATTGGATCATCAGATACGCTTCACGGCTCGATCAACCTCTGCCGCGAAATGCTACCATAACCTGGGACGAGATACCGAGGTATAGGATTTTTAACGTGATTTTCAGCGTCAGGCACGCGTCCCGAACACCACATGCCCGAGGTGCCGACCGCAGCAAATTTTAAGACCGCTTCTTACTGCTTCTTGGGCAGCCGCCGGGGCGTTTTTGCCGAACTTTTTGAAGGACGTGGCGAAAGGGTCTCCAGTTGCGTCAAACGGCGCTCGTGGTCGAGCAGCCAGTCGGCCAACCGGTCAACCCGCTGCGCCGTGTCGTAGACCCGCTCGCGGAGCACGGCGATGCCGACCAGGCGTTCCAGCATCTCGGTAACCAGGCTCACGCCGCCTCCCGATCGGCTTCGGGGATACTCTTAGCACGCATGCGCTCCAACTCGGCAAAGACGGCATCGAGTCTTTTATTCGTCCCCGCCAGCCGCTCGGTCATCGCTTGGATATGTTTGGCGGCCTCGCGTGTTGCCGTATCCAACAGCGCCAATTCTTCTTTGGATATACCGGCAAGATAGGCATCGATTGCATGACGGATCTCCTCCGCCACCTTCGTCCCCTGCGCTTTGGCCCGCCTCTGGAGCGCCTTCCGCTGCTCGGGCGCGACATAGATCATCATACTTTGCATCGTGGCCATGGAATGCTCAATTTCTAGGAATATATATCAAGTATATATCATCGTTTTGACACCTGAACGCGGTGATCCTTCGCGAGTAAGGCGCTCAGACTCACCGCATCAGGATGCTCGATGGCGCCCTTCTCGGTCACCAGCACATCGATAAGCCCCGCGGGCGTCACATCGAAGACGGGGTTCCAGACCTCAACCCCGGGCGCAGCGACAGACTGACCCGCAAACGCCACGATCTCCTCCGGCGGGCGGTTCTCGATCGGGATCGCGCCGCCATTGAGCGCCTTAAGATCAAGCGTCGAGATGGGGGCGGCGACCATGAATCGAACCCCGTGCGCCCGGGCCGCGACGGCCAAGCCATAGGTCCCGATCTTGTTGGCGACATCGCCATTGGCGGCGATGCGATCCGCCCCGACGATGACCCAATCGATCCCTCCCCGCTCCATAAGGTAGGCCGCCGCGCTATCGGCGAGCAGGGTGACGGGGATCCGATCGCGGAGTAGCTCCCAGGCGGTCAAACGCGCGCCTTGGAGCCAGGGGCGGGTCTCGCCAGCATGGACTTGCGCGATCTTCCCGCAGGCGTAGGCCGAGCGGATCACGCCTAGCGCCGTGCCGTAGCCCCCGGTCGCCAAGGAACCCGCATTGCAGTGGGTCAAGACGCGCGCGCCGGATTTGAGGAACGCCGCGCCGATCGCGCCCATGCGCCGGTTGGCGCCGATATCCTCGTCGTGGATCGCTTTGGCCTCGGCAGTCAAGGCGGGTTCGGGATCTCCTGGACCCTCCGGAAACCGCGCGCGCATGCGTTCGATAGCCCAGCCGAGATTGACCGCGGTGGGACGTGCGGCCCGCAAGCTTTCACAATCGGCAACGATGGCCTGCCGCCAACCCTCGCGCGCGTTCGCGTACGCCTTGCGCGCCGCCAGCACGACCCCATACGCGGCCGCGATCCCGATGGCCGGCGCCCCGCGTACCACCATGCTACGGATGGCCTGGGCGGCGGCCTCGGGAGTATCTAAGCTCATATGCTCGCACACCGCCGGCAGTAGCCGTTGATCCAAGAGCACAAGACGCCCGTCCTGCCACGCGATGGCGCGCACGGTGTCGTGATGGGTTTCGGTAGGATCAGGTATGGCGTTCACTCCGGCGCATGGTGGGGGGTTTCGGCTCCGATTTGCAACCGGCAGGTCAATATCGATCACAATGGAAGGCGAGCCACGCTGCGCCAGCAAAAATCCACGCGCTCCGCACATCTGGAACCGGTGTAGTTGTTCCGGGATCTATTGGCGGACGAGCTGCCGGGTCTATGACGAGCAGGATGATCGTCGTATCGAAGACAACCATTAGTGCAGCTCATCGTCGCCACTACGAAGCTTATGGACGAACCCTATGGGGTCATCCATCGTCTTCCACTCACTGCCTTCAATCGCACGAAGCCGATCAACCGACTCTAACAACGATTCCTTCGGCAGCACTGTAAAGGTCTTGATGTGAAACGTCTTCAAGTCCCAGGTGCCGTCCTCAAGGCGTTCCCACCTGGCATCTCCAGCGACCCGTAAGACCTGATACAAGTGCGCGGCCAGTTCTTGGGCAAGTGCCTTGGTAAGTTCTCCGATCCTGCTTTTTCCTTCTGCCGTTTCAATTGTCGCGTGGGGAGTCTTGCCTCCTATGCGAACAAGTTCGCCGTCAAAAGTCGCCAACTTGCTCATCGGGCCAATCTTGACCGGACGCGGTATTTCGCGTCCCGGGAATTTCAAAATCTCCGCTTTCGGATACGCTTCGTTGGCGGCCCCCCGAAACAAGTAACCAACCGCATTATCGTCGCGGAGCATGATGTTGATTTTGTTTATCGCTTGGACTGCCTCTTCTGGGGCTTCATTGCGCTTAATGTCTTCTAGACGCTGTTCCACCTTGGGCGAGGCTTCATGCTCCACGCGGTATTTGACTTGGACGCTACCGGGGGCAAGCTCTCTGAAGTGAACGTTGTCCCGGTTGCCAAGCATCTTGGCAAGCTCGACGACATACTCGCCCATACGCTCCATAGGCAGCGTTTCTGGCGTGTACGATTCCTTTATCTCAAATGTGTAGTCGTCGTAGCCGTCCATGCGAACCTCCGAGCGATCAGCGACATTTACATTCGGCGTTGCTTTAGCAAGGATCAGAGTCCCGGTACATCAGACGCTTCCCGCTGATGCCCCGTAGTGCTTCGTCAGTGTGCTCAACATAGGTAAGCGTACGATTGCGCGCACCGGATCGTGACCCCGAGTCAGAACACCAGTTCCAGACTCACCGTCAGCCCGGTAAACAGCTTCGATTCCACCTGTCCGCCTGACACCGCAGAACTGACGAGGACCAAGGTACCTTGTTCGTTTTGGTAAATCTCGATGCTGTGCTCCATCGGATCGACAATCCAGTACTCCTTGACGCCGCAGCGCGCGTACACGGTTTTTTTGTGGCGCAAATCATAGTACGCCGTGGCGGGTGACAGGATCTCGATCACGAGGTCGGGCGCCCCTTCGATTTTCACCTCCCCGATGATGCTAAGCCGATCCCGTGCAACGACGATGATGTCGGGCTGGTAAACGTCCGTTTCTCCGAAATGGACATCGGTCGGAGCAAGAAACACCTCGCCAATCCGGTGGGTTTTCTCTATAAACTCGACGAGTAAAAACCCGAGTTGCTTCAAAACCCGCTGATGATGAGTATTAGGAGCTGGGGTCATGATAAGGTCGCCATCGATAAGCTGATACGGCACACCTTCGGGCAGCGCGGCGTAGTCGGCATAGCTGTGACGCGTTTTCCCGTGGTGAGGCGCTGGAGTTGCCATGACGCTTGCTCAGGCTAGGAATGAGTAGAACGAACCCGCCATCCCTTTAAGAGAGTCCGAATTATTATCAGCATACCATCTAGCACGAGGATCCTGTACCGCGAGCGCCATTCTCATGCAAAATTTGCTGGACGAATTTTAGACAAACAAATTTGAATTTCGAGGTACCTCTCCAAGTTTTCTGTCCCTCCGGGAGGCACCGTCTTGTCTCCCTCTCCCACAGGGAGAGGGTTGGGGTGAGGGGATCAAAATAATCGACGCATGTGTTTGATTTGATTCCCCTCATCCTAACCTTCTCCCTGAGGGAGAAGGGACTCCCGAACTTGTTGAAGTGGTTCTGTATGTGTGAGAATCTTTCGGAGACTACGCTCCGAAAAATGGCCCCTGGGCAGTTCGTGGCACCGCAACTATCGACAATTTTTTGTCGATGTTGTTTCAGTAAGCGCCTAAAGTAAGGATACATTACTTTAGGAGAACGGCGTCATGCTCGCCAAGATGACGGCAAAGAAATCAGCTCACCCTGCCCAAGACGGTGACCGATGCCGTGGGCGCCACTGACTACTTCGAGGTGGAAACGCGCAACGGACAGATCATACACACGCCGGTGCGCATCCAGCGCGCCGGTGGGTCCGCGCCAAGCTGGCCGAGCTGAAACTCTCGGGTCAAGACATCGCCGACGCCATCACCTGGGCGCGGCAGGGTGGCAGGCCGTAAGAGCCCGACACCTTCTCGGTTGACAACTCGCGTTGAAGCTCCTAGCCTTATCCTTCAGAAGGGAGAGTGTCATGAAAACCATGAGCAAAACGTTCAAAACGTTACTCGGTGGGGGATTAATCCTTCTCCTCTCCCTCGTCGCAATCAGCCACGCAGAGGCACAAACCTGCGTTCAACCCCCTTCGGGTCTAGTCAGCTGGCAGCCGGGGGATGGGAATGCGGACGACATACAAGGCGGTCACGACGGAACGCTGGAAAACGGCGCGACGTTTACCGCCGGCATGGTGAATCAGGCCTTCAGCTTCAACGGGTCGAGTTGGGTGAATGTCGCTGACGACCCTGCGTTCACGTTCGGGTCCGGTCCCTTCACGATCGATCTCTGGGTCAATTTCAATCAGCTGGAAGGCCGCGACCCCTTCGTTGGCCACGATGAGGGCGGTGGAAACCGGAACAAGTGGATCTTCTGGTCCGATGACGTTGGGCATGGGCCGACCTTTCAGGGACAGCGGGCCTTACGGTTTCATATCAATAGCCCTACGATCGGACCGATCGATCCCATCAGCGCCCCATGGAATCCAGTTCCAAGACAGTGGCACCACGTCGCGGTGACAAGGGACGGCTCCAACTATGCGCTCTACATTGATGGTGTGCAGGTGGCGACTCGCGTGGACGCGCTTGCGATCCCGGACGCCGCAGCGCCGCTTACCATCGGACGCGCGGAAGCGTTCTTCCTCGATGGTCTGTTGGATGAAGTCGAGGTCTTCAACCGCGCCCTCTCCGCCACCGAGGTCCAGGCCATCTTCAACGCTGGCAGCGCCGGCAAGTGCAAGGGAGTGGATACGGACGGTGATGGCGTGCCGGATGACCAGGACATATGCCCTGGCTTCGACGACAGCGTCGATACCGATAGCGACGGCGTGCCTGACGGCTGCGATGCCTGCCCACAGGACGCCGCAAATGACGCCGATGGCGATGGGATCTGCGGTGACAGCGATGCGTGCGCCTTGGGCGATGATCGCCTCGACGCGGACGGTGATGGCACGGCAGACGCCTGCGATCTGTGCCCCCAGGACGCCGCAAATGACGCCGACAATGACGGGATCTGCGGCAACCTCGACAACTGCCCGACGGTGGCGAACACCAACCAGTCGGACGCGGATGGCGACGGCATCGGCGACGACTGCGAAGTGGATAATGACGGTGATGGCATCAGCGATGATAACGACAACTGCCCGCTCGAGCCCAACGTTGACCAAGCCGACGCCGACGGGGATGGTATCGGTGACGTGTGCGATGCGGACAACGACAATGACGGTGTGGTGGACGCCGGCGATTTGTGCCCCGGCACGCCGCTCGGTGAGCCGGTGCTCGCCAACGGCTGCTCGATCGATCAGCAGTGCCAATGCAATGCCCCGTGGAAGAACCACGGCGCGTATGTGAGCTGTGTTGCGCAGGGGACGGAAGAGCTGCTGAACGCGGGGCAGATCACAGAGGCCGAGAAGGACGCCATCGTCTCGGCCGCAGGGCAATCCAACTGCGGGAAGAAGAAGTAAACCCTGTCTTCCTTCTACCTGCTGACCTGCACCCACGCGGCATCAGGTCCCACCTCCGGCAAGGGGCGCTCCGCCCCCTGCCCGCGGTGCGGGGCTCCGCGCGCCAAGGCGAGGTGGTTCACGAGACTAGTTCGTAGGGCGGATGCCCCGCCAGGGCGATCCGCCGCATGCTAGGTTTGCAGTCATGACCCGGCATTTGGCGGAACGCCCACAAAGGGCTTCCGCCCTACCTGAGCGGATTAGACCTCAGTTGTGCGTCGCATCGGTAGCGATGGTGCGATCGATTGGCAAGCCGTGCCGCGAGAGCGTAATCGGTCATGGTCACATCGATGATCACGGGTTCTATCGTCGCTATAGTGGTTCTCTCTTCACGCTCGCGCATCCACGAGATCGAGCCGGAGCCTCTTCCCCACAACCGAAGCGGCACGTTGCAACGTGCCAAGAGTAACGGAAACATTTTCCGGATC
>JBOIDH010000070.1:0-8908 GCA_050740495.1 Gammaproteobacteria bacterium
ATCTTGAAGCTACGCTCATTGCGCTCAAGTGGCGACTTCGACCTGTACTGGGAGTTCCATAATACCCAAGAGCTCGCGCGTAATCTTACCTCACGCTATGAGTGCCTACCCCTGCAGAAGGCTGCTTGACCACCCGTGAGCGTCGTTTTAAAAGAGCCGCACCCAAATCAATTTTACTTCGCGGGCGGGGGATGAACCCCGCCCTTGACCAAAGGGGAGAGTTGCACTGCTCCCCTTTGGAAACCCCAATGCTAAAGTGCCCGCCGTGAACGGCGGGGTATTCAGAATGAGCACAGTCGAATTGCGCGCGGCGGCTTCGCTCAGTGCGATCTATTTCCTGCGGATGTTCGGACTCTTTCTTATCGTACCGGTATTTTCCTTGTACGCCACCCGACTCGCGGGCGCAACCCCGCTTCTCGCCGGCCTCGCGCTAGGCGCCTACGGTCTAACCCAGACCCTGTTTCAGATCCCGTTCGGAAGCCTCTCCGACCGGCTCGGCCGCAAGCCCGTCATCGCGGCGGGGCTGGTGTTATTCGCGATCGGCAGCGCCACCGCCGCCCTCTCCGATCACATCCTCGGCGTCATCCTGGGCCGCGGCCTGCAAGGCACGGGAGCCATCTCCGCCACGCTGATGGCCTTGGCGGCCGATCTCACCCGCGAAGACCAACGCACCAAGGTCATGGCTTGCATCGGCATCACCATCGGCCTCGCCTTCGCCGGCGCCTTTGTCATGGGGCCGGTGCTCGATGCGCGGGTAGGTTTGCAGGGTTTGTTTTGGATCTCAAGTCTTTTGGCGCTGGCTGCCCTCGCGATCTTATTCCTCGCGGTGCCCGAGCCCGAGCGCAGCACGTTTCACCGCGAATGCGAGCCCCAATTGAGCCACCTTCGCGCGACCCTCGCGCATCCCGAGCTACTGCGGCTCGACGCCGGCATCATGCTGTTGCATATGAGCTTGATGGCCAGCTTCGTCGCGCTGCCGATCGCTTTACACGAGCATGCGCACCTCGCGAGCGCCGATCACTGGCAGGTGTACTTGCCCGCCCTCCTGATCTCGCTCCTCGTCATGGCGCCTTTTCTGCGCCTGGCCGATCGAGGCGCGCAGGGTAAGGCCATCTTTCTCGGCGCCATCGGCCTCCTCGGATGCGCGGAACTTGGACTTTTCTTCGTTCACAACGCCTACGCGCCCCTCTTGCTGCTGGTGGCTCTCTTCTTCAGCGGTTTCAACTTCCTGGAGGCGCACCTCCCCGCCTTGGTGTCGCGCGTGGCGCCCCCGGATCGGCGCGGCACGGCCCTCGGTATCTATGCTATGTCGCAGTTCCTCGGGATCTTTATCGGTGGAGCGCTGGGCGGCTGGCTGCTCGGGAAACTCGGGATCGCCGGTGTGTTCGCGTTCTGTACCCTGATCAGCGCGCTCTGGTTCCTGATCGCAAGCCGCACCCGCCTGCCGCGGCGCCTCAGCAATCACATGATCAAGGTCGGTCAACTTTCGAGCACCGAGGCCGGGACGCTCGCAGGAAAGCTCGGCGGCCTGGCGGGCGTTGCCGAAGCGGTCGTGGTCAGCGAGGATGGGATCGCGTATCTAAAAATCGATCGCGATCGCCTGGACTGGGACGCGCTCCGGGCGCTGCTTCCCGCAAGGGAGTAAGCGGCGTAAGATTGATCCCTAACCCGGCGGCGGAATCGCCCGGGATCACTAGCCGCGCGGCGCGCGACCTACGAACCGGACCACGGCCGAGCCCCGGAGGAGATACTGGAGATGGATTCCACCGATGCGATTGCGGCCCTGATGAGTTGGGCCGTGATGTTGTCCCATTATCCCAGTCCCACTCACCTACCCGTCATCGAATATGCTCCGCACCGGTTTTTCGTCAAGCACGCCTGTGGCGGAAAGAAGTGCGGCGCCATCGGCTGGTATGACAACCAGGGCACGATTTACATTGATGAGCGTCTAGAATCTCAAGATACCGTATCGACCCGCGGGCTGATCGTGCATGAGATGGTGCATTATCTCCAAGACCTGAGCGGGAAATTCGATCCGACCAGCTGCCGCGATTCACGTTTGCGCGAACAAGAGGCCTATGCCATCCAGCGCGAGTTTATCGCCCGCGCCGCCGGCCAAGCCGCGTTTCTTACCATGATGTTCCGGGACTGTTGATGCCAAACGCCTGTTGCCGAGCGCCGCGCCGAGGACCCGGGAAGCTCTGCAAAAGTATCGCGAACAAGCCCAAGCTTAGTAGCCCGAGTAAGTATCGATGCGCTGGGGCATAGGCTGGCCGAGTGCGGCGGCGTTGAGCAAGGCGGCCAAATGGAGGGCGCGCGCGATCTCCGTTTCTTCGGACCAGCCGGCCCGATGGGGGCTCATGACGACGTTATCCAGATCCTGAAACGGGAAGCTTGACGGCGCGGCCGCGACACCGAGGTCCCGCTCGGCCTCGGTAGGATAACGGTACCAGACGTCGAGTCCCGCCGCGAACAGCCTCCTCGCCTTGAGTGCGCGAAACAGTGCGCCTTCTTGCACGATTCGGCCGCGAGCGACGTTGACCAGCACCGTATCGGGTGGGAGCAACGCTAGCTCCTTCTCGCCGATCAACCCGTCCGTCTGCGGGGTGTGAGGCACACAGAGGATGAGCGCGTGAGCGTTCGGCAGGAGGCCCGGCAGCGCCTCCGGAGCGTACACCTCATCGGGAGGCGCGGGTTCCGGGTGCCGACGCGTCGCCGTCACATGCATGCCGAAGGTGCGGCAGGTGCTCGCCACACGGCGTCCCACGCGCCCATAGCCGAGGATAAGCGCGGTCTTCCCCTCGAGAGCCACACCGCCCGGCGTATCCTGGAAGGGTGAAGCCCAGCGGTGGCGGCGGAAATTACGGTCAAACGGCACGATCATCTTGGCCGCCGCGAGCAGCAACGCGATCGCCATCTCCGCGGTAGGCCCTACGTTATAGTGAAGGCTATGGACGGGAATGCCGGGGAAAGTCCGCATGAGATCCAGGGTCTCGATCGGGACGCCCGCCCACGGAACGATGAGCGCACGCAGCATCGGGCTCGCCGTGATATCCGCGCGGCTTGGAAATCCGTGGACGAGGATTTCGAAATCGGCCGGCCGCGGCGGAACATCTCCAACGGTCAATTGGATTTTCGGGTGCAGGCGCTCGCGCAGCGTGGCGAGATGTTCGGGTTTGGGCCCGTACTGAATATGTACTTTCACGGGTGTTACCAACGTTACATACTAGATCAGGATCTGGAATTCGGGGATGTTGTTGAGCATAATGTGCGTCGGCCGCCGGTGTAAGTGGTAAGAGACCTATCCCGCGCGAGACGATTCGTGGGAAGTCGAAATTCGAGAGCATGTGAACGGATCGTCGCGAGCAAACCGAGCGCCAGGAGCCGCGGAGCGAGCGGCGGGACATATCACACGATAGGCGAGGAGGGATTTAAAAAAAATCATGGCTGTTGCGATTGTGTTGGTGTTGATGGTCGTTGGCTCCCTCCTGTTTCACTTCCTGAGCCCGTGGTATTTCACACCGATCGCCTCCAACTGGGGAATGATCGATGACACGGTAACGATCACGTTCTGGGTCACGGGGTTTGTCTTCGTCGCGATCAATCTTTTTATGGCCTATGCCGTGGTCCGCTACCGTTACCAGAAGGGAAGACGGGCGGCATATGAACCCGAGAACAAGAAGCTGGAGTGGTGGCTCACCGGATTGACCACCCTAGGCGTCGTCGCCATGTTGGCACCCGGCTTGTTTGTGTGGGCGAAATTCGTCGAGGTCCCAAAAGATGCGTCGGTGATTGAGGCGATTGGCCAGCAGTGGCACTGGAGCTTTCGCTTTCCCGGGAAGGATGGCGTGTTGGGCGCAGTCGATTCCAAATACGTTAGCGTTGAAAACCCGTTTGGTATAAATACAGATGACCCCAGTGGACAGGACGATGTGCTGATAGCGAGCAACGAGGTACACCTCCCTATCGACAAGCCGGTCAAGGTGTTGCTCCGCTCCAAGGACGTTCTGCATAACTTTGCGGTGCCACAGTTCCGGGTCAAGATGGATCTGGTGCCGGGCATGGTCCCCTATATCTGGTTCACCCCCACCCGGACGGGGAAATTTGAGATCCTCTGTGAAGAATTATGTGGCATTGGACATTTCGCCATGCGCGGCAGCGTCGTGGTAGAGGAACAGACCGCGTTTCATACGTGGTTAAGCAGCCACCCGACGTTCGCGCAATCCTCCTCGCGAGCAGCCGGCGATGCGGTAGCGGGCGAGCCACTCTATGCTGTGTGCGCGGCCTGTCATGGCCCGCAAGGAGAGGGTAATCTTGCGCTGAATGCGCCGAAATTGAGCGGACTGGAAGACTGGTACATGAAACGGCAATTGAAATATTTCAAGCAAGGTGCGCGGGGTGCACATGACAAGGATGTGTTCGGTAAAATGATGGCGCCGATGGCGGCGACGCTGGTCGATGACATCGCCATAGAGAATGTCGTCGCTTATATCAAGACGCTGCCCGATAATCCCGCCCCCGCCACGGTAACCGGGGATGCGGCAAGAGGTAAAAAGATTTATGCGACCTGTGGCGCCTGTCACGGTCCTGATGGGCAGGGCAGATGGTTCGCGAATGCCCCCCGGACGGCGGGTATGAGCGATTGGTATATGGTTACTCAATTGAAAAATTTCAAACAGGGTATACGCGGCGCCCACCCACAAGACATGTACGGTCCGCAGATGGGCCTCATGGCCGACATTCTGACTAACGACCAGGCAATCAATGACCTCGTTGCTTACATCAATACCTTGTGATGGCCGGCCCGCTGGAAGGTCGGTTTGGCCTGCGTTAAGTAATGAAGAATTAGCGAAGAGGAAGTATTAATGGCTTACGTCGCACATGACGAATCGGCTTACGTCCCGCCTGCCGAAGTTGAAGAGGTAGAACTCTACCATCCGAAAACTTTCATCGGGAAATACATCTGGAGCCAAGACGCCAAAGTCATCGCCATCCAGTACGCGATCACCGCGATCGCGGTGGGCTTGGTGGCTTTGGTGTTGTCGTTGATCATGCGGTTGCAACTGGGGTACCCGAACACCTTTTCTTTTATCGACCCAAGCAATTACCTGCAGTTTGTCACCATGCACGGCATGATCATGGTCATCTACCTGCTCACCGCGCTGTTCTTAGGGGGTTTCGGCAACTACCTCATCCCGCTGATGGTCGGCGCCCGCGATATGGTTTTCCCCTATGTAAACATGGTGAGTTACTGGGTCTATCTGTTCGCCGTGCTGTTACTGATGGCGAGCTTCTTCGTGCCCGGCGGGCCGACGGGTTCCGGCTGGACCCTGTACCCGCCTCAGGCCATCCTCGAGGGCACTCCAGGGGCGAGTTGGGGCATTATTTTGATGCTCGTTTCCCTGGCTTTCTTTATCGTTGGTTTCACCATGGGTGGTTTGAACTATGTGGTGACGGTGTTGCAGGCGCGTACCCGGGGGATGACGATGATGCGCCTGCCCTTGACGGTATGGGGCATTTTCATGGCCACTATCCTGGCGCTGTTGGCCTTTCCCGCCTTGTTCGTCAGCTGCATCATGATGACCTTGGACAGCTTGCTGGGTACCAGTTTCTTCATGCCCGCCATCGTTTCGATGGGACGACAGCTTGATTACGGGGGCGGCAGCCCGATTCTTTTTCAACACCTGTTCTGGTTCTTCGGTCATCCCGAGGTCTACATCGTTGCCCTGCCCGCCTTCGGCATGGTCTCTGATCTCATCAGTGTGCATGCAAGAAAAAACATCTTCGGCTATCGGATGATGGTGTGGGCGATCCTAGCCATCGGCGCCCTGAGCCTCGTGGTGTGGGCGCACCACATGTATGTCAGCGGCATGAACCCGTACTTCGGCTTCTTCTTCGCCATCACCACGCTGGTCATCGCCATCCCCACCGCCATCAAGGTCTACAACTGGGTGCTAACGCTGTGGCGGGGTAACATCCACCTCACCGTCCCCATGCTGTTTGCCATCGGCTTCATCTTCACATTTATCAATGGCGGGTTAACGGGCCTGTTCCTGGGTAACGTCACCGTGGATCTCCCGCTTTCCGACACCATGTTCGTGGTCGCCCACTTCCATATGGTGATGGCCGTGGCGCCCATCATGGTTGTGTTCGGGGCGATCTACCACTGGTACCCCAAGATCACCGGGCGCATGCTGAACGATACCCTGGGCAAGTTTCACTTCTGGGCCACCTTCCTCGGAACTTACGCGATTTACTATCCTATGCACTACCTGGGCATTTTGGGCGTCCCCCGCCGGTATTACGCCATGGGAAGCACTGATTTTGTTCCCGAATCGGCGCACTCCTTGAACGCCGGTATCACCATTGCGGCATTGATCGTGGGGGCCATCCAACTGGTGTTTTTGTACAATCTGGTCTGGAGTTATTTCAAAGGCAAGCCATCGGGTGGCAACCCCTGGGGCGCCACCACGCTGGAGTGGCAAACCCCCGATACCCCGCCGAAACACGGCAACTTTGGCCCGACGCTACCGGTGGTCTATCGCTGGGCTTACGACTATAGCGTGCCGGGCGCCGATGAGGACTTCATACCGCAAAACCAGCCGCCGGGTGAGAAAACCAGGGGCCTCGAAGAAACGTAGTCGTGACGATCGCACTAGTGTTTTTGGTTGTAATCATAGTCACGGTTGTAGTGTGGGTATTGCGGCTAACACTAAACGCCAAGCCCTGGATCGAGCAGCAGCACCCGATCGCAAACGTTCGCGGCGACAGGGCGTTATCCCTGCCCCCGGTGAAAGTCGGTCTTGGCGTTTTTCTTGCAGTCGCCACGTCGCTGTTTGCGCTCTTTATCAGTGCCTACTTCATGCGCAGGATGGCGGCGGATTGGACTACCTTGGCCGATCCGATGGTGTTGTGGTGGAATACGGCATTGCTGATTCTAGGGAGTATCTACTTTCAACGGGCACGAACGGCGGCACAACGGGGACAGATAGACGGCGTGAAAGTCGGCCTGCTTGCCGGAGGCGCTTTCACCTTTGCCTTTCTGGCAGGACAGCTTTGGGCATGGCAACAACTAAACGCCTCTGGTTTTTATGTAGCGACGAACCCCGCAAGCGATTTCTTTTACGTGCTCACGGCGCTGCACGGCTTGCACCTGTTGGGCGGTCTGTGGGTCTGGGGCAGAACCACGGCCAAGGTGTGGCGCGGGTTTGAAGTGGCGGATGTGCGCTTGAGCGTGGAGCTGTGCGCCGTTTACTGGCACTTCCTGCTCGCGGTTTGGCTGATTTTGTTCGGTCTGCTGTTGTCTACGTAACGGAATTCAAAGTATATGACGCAATCTGTGTTGACAAGTACGGGAGCATCCCCTCTTCTGCCTGAAGGCTTGCAAGGCATCGTCGCCGACTGGTCCTCGGACCAGCGGGCGTTTAAGAAGGTCCCCTGGGGCAAGGCCATGATGTGGATCTTCCTCCTCAGCGATACCTTTATCTTCACCTGTTTTTTAACCAGTTATATGACCGTGCGCATGTCCACCACGGTCCCTTGGCCCAATCCCAGCGAGGTCTTCGCGTTGACGATCGCGGGACATCACATCCCCCTCGTCCTGATCGCCATCATGACCTTCATCTTGATCAGCAGTAGCGGGACGATGGCCATGGCCGTCAAGTTCGGTTATGAAAAAAATAAAAAGATGACCTTTATCTTGTTGCTGGTAACCGCGCTATTTGGCGCCACCTTCGTCGGCATGCAGGCCTTCGAGTGGACCAAGCTGATCGTGGAAGAGGGGGTACGACCCTGGGGCAATCCCATGGGCGCGCCCCAGTTTGGCGCGAGCTTTTTCATGATCACGGGCTTCCATGGTTTTCACGTGTCGGTCGGCGTGATATTCCTGATCATCACGGCGATAAAGGTTTTGCGGGGAGATTTGGATCGCCAGAGGCCAGGTTTTATGACCGGCAGGAAGGGGAACTACGAGATCGTCGAAATCATGGGTCTGTATTGGCACTTCGTCGATCTGGTGTGGGTATTCATCTTTGCGTTCTTTTATCTTTGGTAGGGGATAACATGGTTCACGTGGAAGGACAACAACATCCGATCAGCGTTTATTTGTGGATCTGGGGATTGCTGTTTGTACTCAGCACGTTCTCGTATCTCGTCGACTACTTCCAATTTCAGGGTTACCTCAGGTGGTCTCTGATTCTGGTGTTCATGTTGATGAAGGCGGGGCTGATAGTCGCCGTCTTCATGCACATGCGCTGGGAGCGGCTGGCCCTGATGTATGCCATTTTGGTACCGCCGCTTTGTTTGCTTGTGTTGATAAGCCTCATGGCGGTCGAAGGGGACTACACGTTTTCGACCCGGAATTCGTTCTTCGGGCAGACTTCGGGCAGAGATCCGGGGTCCCCGTCGAGCAGCCGTGAGAGCGATGGCCTAGGACAGAGGAGCCTCCGGAATAGTGTCCCGCTCTATCCGAGCATTGGTCTCGCCAAAGGAATACAGGAACCATAGGCCAAGCCCGCCGATGATCCAAACGATCTCGCGGACGCGCCGGATGACCGAGAGCGCGAAACCGAGAGTCGGGTTACCGGTGATCGCCGAGCAGGCCAGGACAATCGCGCCTTCTTGGGCGCCGATACTCGCGGGGATAAACGAGGTCCCCGCGCGCACGAGTTGCGCCATCGCCTCAATGATCCAGGCGTCCATAAAAGATACCGGGTGACCGAGAAAATGCATCAAGGCATAGATCTCGACCACCCCAAGCAGCCAGTTGATAAACGCTAAGGCCAGCGCCCCCGCGAAACGGGCGCTACGCTCGGTGTAAAAGCTCACGAGCCGATCTTCCACCTCGTGAATGACGCGCAAGGCCGCCTCTAATCGGTGGCCTAGCGCCGATCTCCCGGCTAACCGCCCT
>JBOIDH010000071.1:0-8831 GCA_050740495.1 Gammaproteobacteria bacterium
CCGGTTGCTCGTCCCGTCCTTGGGACTCGCCCCTGCGGGGCTTGCGCTCCGTTTCGCTCCCGGCGAAACGGTCCTGCGCTCCGGCGGAACGCGACCTCCCCTCGCTCGCGACGGTTTTTTCACAAACCCTGAGTCCGTTCAAGTACCTCTCCAAACGGCACCTGAGCGAACACCCCGAAAAGAGCGTTGGAACTGAGCCGGCTTCGCGACAGTTTCGGCGACGTCAACCCACACAGGAACCGGGCGAACGCCCGCGGATCAGCGAGCGGGCTCGGCTGCTCGGCGCGCAGCGCTGCCGCCCGGCGCCAGATGGATGCATCGATGGTGACCGCGAGGCGCCCCAGCAGAAGCGCGGGGCGACGGCCGCCGAGGCACCATGAGCAGTGCCCGCACATCCGGCCGAGCGATTCGCCAAAATGCTCGCCAAGCCGCGCGGCCTGGCAACCGTCGTGCGCGGCGAGCTCAAGCACCTGGTTGAGGCGTGCGATCTCGCGCGCTTCGCGCTGCAGCGTGCGCTCGTGCAGTGTTCGGGCGACCGCGTCCAGATCGGCCGGCAGCTTGAGCCGCCGGAACCGGCTCCGAACGCCTTCCGCCTTCACTTCGAGTAATCGCTGCTCGTGCAAGTAGTCGAGCGCCCGCACGATGCGCGTGCGCGGCGCCCCGGTCGCCCCGACGGCGCGATCCACGTCGATGTGAAACCAAGTCCGGGCCTTCTCCGCCTGCGGCAACAGTCTTTCGAGGAAATCGCGCCGCTCCCCATCGAACTTTGCCAGAATCTCCGCCGGCGTCGCCAGCGGCCGGAACTGATAACGGGAGAAGAAGGGTGTGCCCTCTTCAAGATAGCCGTAGAGCTCGAGGTAGGTGAGCAGCGTTCGCACGACCAGCTGCCGGATATCGTGCGCGGCCGACACGTCGTACAGGCTCACGTCGAACACCTCGCCCAGCGCGAAGACCTCGCGCACGAAATCCCGCACCGATTCGGGTCCGGGCGTGTCGCCGTAGGCAAAGTTCTCCAGTGCGTTCAAGTCGCCGGCGCAAACGAACGTTTCGCACGTCGACGGCAGCCCGTCGCGGCCCGCCCGGCCGATCTCCTGCGAGAGGTTTTCCAGGCTCTTCGGCACGTTGTAGTGGTAGACGTAACGAATGTTCGCCTTGTCTATCCCCATGCCGAACGCAATCGTTGCCACCACGATCGCGCGCTCGGACGCCGCAAACCCTTCCTGCACCGCGGCCCGCTCGTCGTCCTCCATGCCGGCGTGATACGGCCGGGCCGGAAAACCGGCCTCGGCCAATCGCGCCGCCACCTCTTCGGCCGTGCGCTGGAGCGTGACATAGACGATCGCCGGACCGGCAGGCCTCGAACGCAGGCGATCCAACAGCGTGGTGTCACGATCCACGGCCGTGATCGGAGTCATTAGTAACGTCAGGTTCGGGCGGTAGAAACCGGTCCGTACGGCATATTCGGGTGCGATATCCAATCCGCGGCAGACATCACCGATCACCCGCGGCGTCGCGGTCGCGGTCAGTGCCAGCACCCGCTCGGCGCGGCACTGCTTCGCGAACTGCGCCAGCTTCAAAAAATCCGGCCGAAAGTTGTGCCCCCATTCCGAAATGCAATGGGCCTCATCGACCGCGAACAGCGACACCCGCACGCGGCGGATCGCCTCGCGAAACCGCTCGTTGTTGAAGCGTTCCGGAGCTACGTAGAGCAGCTTCACCTGCCCTCCGCGCACCGCACTCATTACGGCCGCCGACGCGGCCGCGCCGAGCGTCGAATCGAGCCGTTCGGCCGCAATACCGCGCGCTTTCAAGCGGTCGATCTGGTCCTTCATGAGCGCGATAAGCGGCGACACGACGAGCGTCAGCCCGGGCAGCGTCAACGCCGGAAGTTGGTAGCAGAGCGACTTCCCGGCGCCCGTCGGAAACACGGCCGCCGCCGACCGCCCGGCAAGCAGGTGGCCGATCACGTCCGCCTGACCGGGCCGGAATTCCGAAAAACCGAATCTGTCGCGGAGCAGTTGATGGGGATCGGTCATGGCGCAGCAGTTTACGCGGCCGGGCGGTAATGCTCCGCCGCCTTCAGGCGCCGAGCGTCAGCTCCACGCCGTTGGGGTTGTCCTCGACGAGGAGTATGGTCTTAAGATCCCGCACTGTGTCCCCTCGAGCAGCTAGCAGCGGCCCGCTCGTCTGCGTATCCCCATTGGGTGCCGGTGCGACAAATTATATCAGAATGTCCACCCTATGCGACATCCGGCAAAAGCAAGCCCGTGGATCAAAAAGGTAGGCCTTCTCTGACTTCCGAACATGCTCGCTCACGAAGCGGCGGCGCTCCTCACCCGAGGCGTCGGGCAGCGGCGAATGCGGCGAAGGCTGTGCAAGGAGCAGCCGCGGGTTTTTTACTTAAACCATCGCGGCGGTGATGAGCACGGCCGATTCGGTGATCTCGACCACCGCTCCCGCCGTATCACCGGTCGCGCCACCGAGGCGCCGGAGCATGGCGGCGCGCACTAGCATAAACGTAGTGAATACAGCGGCCAGCATCCACAACCCATCACTGCCCATCGTCATCGGGATGGCGGCCACGACAACTAGCACGACGATGACCGCCGGCCGGCGCGGAAGCGCTCGGGCGTGAACCTCCCCCAAGCCGCCGGGCCGGACGTAGGGAGTGGTAAGAAACAAAGCCAGCAACGCGGCCCGGCCGAGCATGGGCGCCAGCACCAGCGGCAACGGTTGCCCGGCCAGCGCCTCCAGCGCGGCGAGCTTGAGGAGCAAGACCAGCATAAGCGCCACCGCGCCCGCCGGACCGCAGGCCGGATCCTTCATGATCGCCAAGCTGCGCTCGCGATCCCCCTGTCCTCCGGCCCAGGCGTCGGCGCTGTCGGCCAGCCCGTCGAGGTGCAGCGCACCGCTCATTGCTACCCAGACTGCCAGCAGGATCGCGGCGTGCAGCAGCGTGCTGCCCTCTCCCAGCGCCCACGCCAACGCGCCCAGCGTAAATCCGAGCAGCAGACCGACTAAGGGGTAATAGAGCAGGGAGCGGCCGATGGCTTGTTCGCCGGGCATGTCCGGCAAGCGCACCGGCAGCCGGGTCAGAAACTGCAGTGCGATGAGGAAGGCTTGGAAGCGCTTCACGGCGTCACAGGGTCCCGCGATCGCAACTGCATCGTACCGTCCGCATTAACGTGGGCGCACAGCCGGTGCAGCGAGGCGGGTGGGACCTCGATCTGCGACGATTTCTCGAGCGGCTGTCCCAATGCCTGGCAGAGCAGGACGCGAATCGGTCCGCCGTGGGTGATGAGCAGCAGGCGCCGATGGCGATATTGCGTAATCACGGCTTTCAGGGCGCCGAGCGTGCGTGACTGGAGTTGCGATAAGGTTTCCGCGCCCGGAGGTGTATATTTAAGCGGGTCCTGCCAGAAACGGGTCAGCGCCTCGGCATCGATGGCCGCGAGGTCAGCGGCCGTGCGTCCTTCCCAGGCGCCGAAGTGCATTTCCCGCAAGTCCTGGCTGAGCTCGATCGGCAGCGAGCGGCGCCGCGAAAGCTCACCGGCGAAACCGGCGCAGCGTGCGAGAGGAGAGCTGACGATGCGGTCCCAATGGACATCTTCGGGGAGGGCCGCCCACATCCGCGCCCAGCCCTCGGCGGTCAGCGGATCGTCGCCGCTGCCGCGATAGCGCGCGCCGCCCTCGGCTTCACCGTGCCGCAGCAGATCCACGAAAGTCATCGCACTCGGCCCCGCGCCTAGCGTTCCTTTCCGGAAACACCGGCCTCGGCAAAGGTGGCCATGTCCCGGTGCAAGGCGCAGGCGAGCCGCAGCAAGGGGACCGCGGCCGCGGCGCCGCTGCCTTCGCCGAGCCGCAGGCCCAGATCGAGGAGCGGTTGCGCGTCCATGGCCGCGAGCACCAGACGATGACCCGGCTCGGCCGAGCGGTGCGCGAAGATAAACCACTGGGCCGCGCCCGGACACAGGCGCGCCGCCGCGAGCGCCGCCGTGCCCGCGATAAAGCCATCCACAAGCACCGGTAAACCCAGTTGCGCGCAGCCGAGATAACTGCCCGTGAGCGCCGCGATCTCGAAACCGCCCAGGCGCCGCAATGCTTCGTAAGGGTCGGCGAGATGCGCTTGATGCAGAACGAGCGCGCGCCGGATAACTTCCACTTTATGCGCGACACCGGCGGGAGCGAGCCCGGCGCCCGGTCCCGCGAGCTGTTCGGGATCCAGATCGAGCAGGGCGGAGGCCAGCGCGGCGGCGGCCGTGGTGTTGCCGATCCCCATCTCGCCCCCGATGTAGAGCTGCGCCCCGGCGAGAAACGCGCGTTCGGCCGCGTCGCGGCCGGTGCGCGTTGCGCGCGCGCATTGCTCCGGGCTCATGGCCGGTGCGCGGGAAAGATTTTCCGTGCCGGGACCGAGACGGCGGTCCAAGACGCCTTCGAGCGGCCCGGGATCGTTCACCGTGCCGAGATTGATGACCTCTAAGATTGCGCCCAGCTCCCGCACCAGGACATTGATCGCGCCGCCCCCGCGGGCGAAGTTGCGCAGCATCTCCACGGTGACTGCTTGCGGAAAGGCCGAGACCTGCTCGGCGGCGACCCCATGATCGGCGGCGAAGACCGTGACGTGCACGCGCTCTACGGCGGGCTTGGGCGTGCCCTGCAACGCGGCGAGCCGGATCGCGAGCGCCTCGAGTTGCCCCAGGGCACCTGGAGGCTTGGTCAACCGCAACTGGCGGTCCTCCGCCTCGCGGCCCGCGGCCGCCTTCGGCGATGCGGCCGGCCCCCGAAGCCAGTCAATCGCATCATTCACGGCTCTTCTCCTTTCAACACCCAGGGCAGACCGGCCAGCGTGAGGACGACGCGCTCGCAGCGCTCCGCGAGCGCCTGGTGCAAGCGCCCGGCCTCGTCCGCGAAGCGGCGGGTCAGGGCATCGAACGGGACGCTGCCGAGGCCGGTCTCATTGCTCACCAGGATGAGGCGGGCTTCGATCTCGGGCAGCACGGCCAGCAGCGCGTCGCGTTCTTTCGTGAGTAACTCCTCGCCCGCGCATAGAAGCTGCGTGAGCCAGAGCGTGAGGCAGTCCACGACTATGCAACGGCCTTCCACCGCATGTGCACGCAGGGCGCCGGCGAGTGCGTAGGGTTCTTCCACCACCGTCCAGGCGGCCGGACGCCGCTGCCGATGCAACTCGATGCGCTCGCGCATCTCCTCGTCGCCCGCGATCGCGGTGGCGACATAGGTCACCGGCAGCCCGCTTTGCAAGGCGAGTGTCTCGGCGAACCGGCTCTTGCCCGAGCGCACTCCGCCCAGGATCAGTGTTTTCAATGTCATCCAGCCCTAAAAGGTTTTCAAGTACTCGATGAGTGCGCTTTTCTCCTCCCCGGAGAGGTGGGTCCCGAACTCGTGTCCTTGGTTTGCATTGCCTCGCTTGCTGACATCGTGGCGCGTCCCGATGCGCTCGGCCTCGGGCCCCTGCGCGATGAACCCGACCCGCTCGGGATCGTAGACATCGTAGCCGCGATAGAAAACGCGCGGGCGTTTTGCCGCGGCGTCTAAGAGATCGCGCAGGGCCGGCACCGCGCCGTTATGGAGGTAGGGCGCGCGCAGCCAGATCCCGTCGAGGTGTGGCGCCTTGTATCCGATGAGATCCTCTTCCACGAGGCCGCGGCGTTCGATGCCCATGCCCGCGACCGCCCGGTTGGCCTTGATTGCGGCGTTCCTGTTCCAGCGATCCAAGCGGTTGGGGCTGGTGCCGATTTCGACCTGCGGCAGCGGGCGGCCGATCCGGGCGCTGCCCTTGGCGTGGCAGAACGCGCATTGCGCATCGAACACGATTTTCCCGTCAGCGGCCTTCGCGGTGTCGATCGGGAACGGGTATGCGGCCGGCGGGGTGCGTTTGGCGTAGCCCGTGATCCATTGCACCTCCTCGATAAGCTCCTCCCTATCATGCGGCGCGCCGCCCACAAGTCCGAGCGCTGAATCCATGACGACTGTATACGCATCCCAGGTGTCGCCGGCGAGGTTCATGCGTTGCGGATCCCTGTCGCCGGGCGTCGAGGCGTATTTCTTGAGGTTCCAGATCGCTGGAAAGTCGGCCGGCCCGAAGCTGTCGTCGATAGGGTTCAGAGAATAAGTGATCAGATTTATGGCGTCGTCCCGTCCGCGTCCCCAGTCGGGGACGTCCGTGCGGTAGATCGACGGATACCGCGACTCGCGTTCCAGCAAGCGCTGCTTGGTGGCCGGGATGATGAAGAAGCGGTACATCAGCGTGTCGATCCAATCGAGAGCGGTGACGGTTTCGATCTCCCGCAGGATATTGTCACTGTTGAAGCGCGGGTCCTTGGCGCAATCGATAACGAACCGCAAGAATGCCTGGATATTCGTCGTGTGACCCGGCCCCAGCGGCGCGAACACGGGCTTGGCATCGGGTGCGGCCCGATAACGCGCGGTGTGGCACAGGGCGCAGTTGTTGGCGACGCGCGGAAAACCGAGGGTCTTTTTCGAGAACCCGATGGGCAACTCCTGCCCTTCCTCCCAAGGCAGGCCGAGCGCGGCGTAACCACCCGGGCCCGGAAGCTTTTCAGGAAACATCCGCGGCAGGACGTAAAAGATCCAGTAGGGAATACCCGCATCCCGCTCCGCCCCAATCGAGCCATACATGAAGCGCGTCGCGTCGTCTCGCCGCACCCAATCCGGTTGCGGATGCTCGCGAAATCCGCGCTCCCAGGCGATGTAACCCATGACGCCGGCCAGAAGCGACAGGATGGGGAGCAGGATATGGCTCGGCTTGGGACCGCTCCGTGGGGTGTCGTTCATGGGTCGCGGCTAAGAGATTGTGAAGAAATCGTCAGCGAGCGAAGGAAGCTCGCGTTCCGCCGGAGCGCAGGACCGTTTCGCCCGGAGCGAAACGGAGCACAGGCCCCGAAGGGGCGAGTCCCAAGGATGGGACGAGCAACCGGAGTGTATATTGAGATACATGAGGATTCCGAGCACCGCCGGAACGCGAGATGCCGAGCGCAGTAGATTTATTCACAAACTCTAAAAGGTCTTGAGATACTCGATTAACGCGTTTTTTTTGTCCGCGGATAATTCGGTGCCGTATTCGGGTCCCTCGTGGCCCTGGTTGCCGTTGCCCGGGACCCGGGTATCAAAGGCGAAGAACTTCTTACCGTCCGCCTCGGGTAGGTCGGAGCGAAATCCCACGTTCTGCGGGTCGTAGACATCATTGCCGCGATAGAACACCGCCGGCCGGTTGTCGCTCGGTTCCATGAGATCGCGCAGGCTCGGCACCGAGCCGTTGTGCAAATACGGCGCGCGCAGCCAGATCCCATCGAGCGGCAGGTTGGCGTAGCCGTGCGTTTTGTGAAAATGCGTGAAGCGATAGGTGTTCTCCTCCTCCGCCCGCACGGCCGCCAAGCGTCCGCTAGCGCCCGCTCCCGCGGTGGTTTGCGATCCGCCGGCGCCGAAATCGGCGCTGCAGGGTTGCCGCTCCTGGCCGGCAAAGACCGTGGCCTGGTTGACGGCGAGATCCTCGGTGAAACTATCCAAGCGGTAGCGGTCGGTGCCTATCGCATCGATCGGGGTGACGAATCCGACCCGCCGGCCCGTGAAGTCTTGCCCGTTAAGACCGTGGCAATCCGAACAGTAGCGGCGGTAAAGCCGCTCGCCACGGTACGCGAGAGCGTTGTCAATAGGAAAGAAATCATCGTAGTTCCGGGGGGTGAAATCGAGCAACCAGCTCTCGATGCGGCATAGGGCTTGATGGTCGATACTCGGTGGCAAGGCCCCGGTGCTGACAACGGCGCTCAAGTGGCGCTCCTTGCCGCGATCGTTATTGCCGTCCCAATGCAGTTCCATCTCGCGTCCGTCCGAGCGCTTCCTGCGCGGCCTTTGCAACCAGATCGACGGGAAGTCCGCGGTGCCTAGGCTCCGCGGATCCACCTTTCGCTCGGTCCGCCAATCGGGTAGGTGCTCCCAAGGCATGTTAAGGAGGCCCTTGGAATGACTGAAGCTGTCGCCTCGGCCCGGCCCCCACGGCGGTTGGTGGTAGGAGAAACCGAGCCTGCCCGCGAGCCACTGCCCGCGCTCGCGCATGCGTGCGATGGCGGCCGGATAGACGCCATGGCGATCGATCCAGCTGAGATCGCCCCCGAGCGCCTGGATTTCGGGGATCAGATCGCGCTTGGAAAAGCGTTCATGCCCGGCGCACTGGAAAAAGAAATGCTCGAAAGCATAGAAGTTAAAGCGATGGGCCGGCATCCCGAGGACTAAAACCGCCGGATCATCGGGCGTTTTACGCACCGTGCCCGCGTGGCAAGCCGCGCAGTTTAGGAAAACCCGATCCACTCCGAGATACCGGCGCTTGGAAATACCGGCCGGGAGATCGCGTTCCTGACCGCTGCCGTCGTGCTCATAGACAAGCCCCAGCGCCTTGTACCCCTCGCGGGAAAGCTGCCGGCGGGCTTCCGCGGCGCCGGCCTCATCGCTCCTGTAGGCCGCGACCCGGCTGAGATAATCCGGCGCCAAGCGGCCGCTGGCGACTTCGCTCAAGGACTCGGCGCAGACCAGCGGGCCGGCCTGCCAGATCCAGTACGGAATTCCGAGATTGACTTCGCCGCCCGTGGAGCCGTACTTAAAATGCGCTTCGATGTCCGCGTAACCGACGGCGCGGTTCGGGAGCAACCGGTACGCGGCATACCCGCTGGCTAGCAACACCACCGAGGCGATCACCGCGGACAGCATCGCCCACGCCTTGCGCAACTTGGCGCCCGCGGCGCCTGGAACTTTTCTAGGCGGTTGTTCTTCCATTGCCAGCCTCCCGGGGCGTATAGGCA
>JBOIDH010000072.1:0-8774 GCA_050740495.1 Gammaproteobacteria bacterium
GCACGGTGAAGGTCGCCTTCGTCCGGGGCTGCGCGGGGTCTGAAAAGGTAACGCTCCCCGGCCCCTTGAGCATTTTCCATCCCACGACCAGGTTCCCGCCACGCGGCAGGCCTTCGTCGGCGACGCTCCCAAACAAGTGCAGCTCCTCTGAAGTCTTCGCGTCGATTGATACTTCCCCCTTTCGTGCGGTTTTTCCGAGCAGCCTCACCCTTGGTGCGCGATTGAGGCAGACGTCTCGTTTCACCTTCGCGTAGTCGATTCGCGACAGTTTCCCCGCACCCTCGATCAGTTTCCAGTTCGACTGCAACATTCGTTCGCTGGTCCCGGTGGTGACCCCCGCGTAGGTGAGGTTCCATCGCAGCTTGCCGTCGAACTCGGGACCGACCGCCATCACGCACTGGAAGCGCCAGTGACCAGGCTTGAAGACGGTTGGCTGCTGTCGATCGAGCGGATCGGGCGCGAACGAATTGCCGGCACCCGGTGGGATCGTGATGTCCTCGGCGTTATGGCTGAAGTACCCAAAGGAAAGGGTGTAGCTGCCGTCAGGATTCTTCACATAGCCGGCGTACGCCGGGTAGATGGGTTGGTTGCTCTGCGCGTGGACCGTGGGCGAACGAAGAACGAACCAAGAACTAAGAACTAGCACCACCGGAACGAAAAACGAAGACATAACGGGTGTATAGTATGCCCGTACGTCTGCGAAGCGCAATACGAGGAGACCTCATGGTCCACGTCGCGATGGCTGCTGGGTTTTCGAGGCTGGCGATCGCCGCGGGACTCCTGCTGTCGGCCGCTACGGTCACGCAGGCGCAGAGCGGCAATCCGGCGTCCACCGGTCAACCAACCCCCACCTTTACGAAAGACGTGCTCCCGATTCTCCAGCGCTCCTGTCAGCAGTGCCACCGGCCAGGCACACACGCCCCCATGTCATTGATGACCTACCGGGAGGTCCGGCCGTGGGCACCCTCGATCAGGCAGAAAGTGACGCGTCGCGAGATGCCACCCTGGCATATCGATCGAAGCATTGGGGAGTACGTCGGAGATCCCTCGCTGTCCGATCAGGAGATCGCCGCGATCGCCGCCTGGGTGGACGCGGGCGGACCCGAGGGGCACGCCGCCGATGCGCCGCCTCCCCGCACCTTCGCCTCCACCTCGAAATGGACGTATGGCGAGCCGGATCTCGTGGTGCGTATGCAGAAGGGTTTCACGATCCCGGCCGACGGTCCTGACTTCATCCCCGAGGAGATTGTCGATCCGAAGATCACCGAAGATCGCTACGTCAAGTGGGTCCAGATCATTCCTGACGCCACCCGGGCCGTTCATCATTCTCATGTGTATGTCGATCTGCTGGACGGCACCGACACGGAAGGGCTCGGCCTTGGCATGGGCTCGAACATCGGCAACAGCATGGATCTGATCGAGTACGGCACCGGCAACGATGCGGACCTCTTTCCCGACGGCACGACGAAGATCCTCAAGAAGGGATCGCTGTTCCGGTTCGAGTCTCACTACCACCCGTACGGGGAGCAGACCTTCGATCGTCAAAGGGTGGGCATCAAGTTCTACCCCAAGGGCGCCGTCCCGAAATATGTTGTCACGTCGCATCAGATTCGCACCGGTGTCGGGAACGACTGGGTGCTGAACCGCGAGCGCATCGAAGATCTCCTCCTGCGCGCGGGCCACAAACTCTCAATCGATGAACCCGCTATGCCGACGGGCGCGCTCATCGCAGAGCATCCGTTGCATCGCGCGGCGTTCTTGAGCATTCCCCCCAACACCGTCGCAAGACACGAACGCTTCTGGCCGCTGCCCAAGCCGGCGCTCATCATCAGTTTCCAACCGCACATGCACTTCCGCGGCTCACGGATGATGCTCGAAGCGATTCATCCCGACGGACGCCGCGAGGTGTTGACCGACGCGACGCACTACGATCAGAACTGGCAGATCACCTACAAGTACAAGACGCCGCATCTCTTCCCCGCCGGGACGATCCTCCACACGGTGTCCTTCCACGACAATACGGCCAACAACAAGCACAACCCTGACCCCACGGCGTGGATTGGCTGGGGAAGCCGCACCATGGATGAAATGGGCCACGGCTGGACGGACATCGCGTTTCTGACGGACGAGCAGTATCGGCAGGAGTTGGCAAAGCGGAGGGCTCGGGCGAACACGACGGCGAGCCGGCAACGATAAGGCCTCCGGTCCACGGTCGGATCTGGGTCCTACCTATAGAGTGCCCAGACAAATCGCTGTGCCATTGATTCTCTACACCCCGTCGCCGCCGGAAATCGAAACTTGCCGTCCCGCCGGTCGCCCGTCCAGTAAGGGCTTTCGTGCGGTTCGCGCGGTCCGTGCAACACGTCGCGCGACGGCAGAGGGATGGCGTCCGCGAGCCTTCCGGCGTCGAGAATCGGCTCCGGGTCGCTCCACAAACGCGCTTGAGGCGTTCGTCGGTCATCGACGCCGCCTACTCATTTCGCCGGATCAACACCTGCCGTCCGGTTGCTCCTTCCACCTCCAACGGTTCGTAGCGGTCGTGAACAAGACGCGCGATCCGATTGAGGAGGCGCGCCGGTTCGGACGTTTCCGGGTAGGAGACCGGCTCCGGATAAGCGCGGAACATTTCGTCCGTGATGACGACCGCCTTGGAAGGATCGTGTTCGAGCGCGTACAGGTACTCCGGCCCCCAACGCCGCGCGCCATAGTCCGACAGCAGATGAAGCGAGGAAAGTAGCGTCGTTGCCGACGGGTTGCCGAGATGCATCATGTGGCCGTGCGGATGACCGAGCGTCAGCACTTTGTCGTCCGGCTTCAGCGCCTTGCGGAGCGCACGCGCGACCTGCATGTCGGGGGTGAGTGTCACCGTGCCGACCGAGCGCATACCTTGACGAACGGCATCCGGCATCATGGCGACGAGCGGTTGCCACTGGGCCGCGATCAGGAACAGGCCGGCGGCAGGGATCACCACCCACGCCGGATGTCCGCCGAGCATCGCCCGCAGCCGGGGACGGTCGAACGCCAGCGCCGCACCGAAGGCCGCCGAGAATGCGAGGCACAGCATGTAGTGACCGTACGGACGTCCGGTCATCAGCGCGAGACCGGCGTCCGACCCGATCCAGCCGAGCGCAAGCGCGAACGGAAAAAGTTCCTGCCGCTCCGCGCGCTTCTTGCGCCACGCGATCAGCGCAACCAGACCTGCAACCGCGAACGACAGATACAGCGAAGCGATGCCGAACTGACGGTGCAGCATCGTGTAGCGTTCGACGCTCAACAGCGACGGCGGATCGGCGACAAGCTCCTTGTACGCCCCCATGTTGTAGCCGAGCATGGCGAACCACGTGCCCCCCGCCGTGCCGTGCGCGAGGCCGTAGATCGTCGGCTCGGCCACCGCCAGCGCCGCTCCAAGCGCCCACAATGCGCCGAAACGTAAAGTGGCGCTTCGCCGGGTGTCGTAGCGAGCAATATGGCCGAGTAGTAGCGTCAGCCCCGTGACGACGCCGAGGGACAGCGCCGTCGGACGGTACAGGAAAGCGATTCCGGCGAAGAAGCCGGATGCGAGAAACCGGAACGGGTTGTCCAGCACCCCGAGCGGACGAAGTGCGAGCAGTGAGAGCACGACCGGGAGCAACTGGTACGTTTCGGTCAGGTTTGCGCCTTGGACATTGAACGGCAGATTGATAAGCAATGTCGCGAGGATCAGGAACGCGAGCCGGGCCGCGCGGCCGGATGGAAACGTCTGTCGCGCGAGCAGCCACAGGCACGCAACGGTGGCCATGTAGAAAATGGCCTGCAATACGGTCGGCGCGAGCCAGGTGTCGCCGAACCAGCGATAGGCCAGCGATTCCGTTACGAAGATCAGCGGCCCCTTGTTGTCCCAGAAGTCGCGATACGGGATCAGTCCGCGATTGACGAGCTTCCCCGCGTAGGCGAAGATCGTCGCGTCGTGCGTCGTATTCTTGAGCAGATTGTTGACGAACTGCGCCAGCGCCGTCCACAGCAGCGCCCAAGCACCGACGGCGGCTTCGAGCGTGCTGACCGGTTCGGGGCGCTCGTCCGGCATGACGGCAGCTTCCGGCGCGTCGATGTCGGCCTCGTGAGGAACATTTGAGTCCGGTTTATATGCGACGGCGATCAGGCTCAGTCCTAACGGTAGTCCTATTCGCCCCAGCAGCCAGCGCTCCGCCCCGAAGATGAACCGCAGCAGCGCGTTAACGGGAGCGGGCGGGGGCCTGAGAATCGCCGCCGGGTCGCGGTCGGCGGCGCGCTCGCCGCGCAACGGACGGAGCAACTTGCGTTCGAGCCACGCCAGCGGATAGAGGAGTGTATTGCAATGCGAGACGAACTGAAACCGGAATCCGGCGCTGGCGAGCACATTGACCAATTCCTGCCGCCGGTAGCGCCGGAAATGGCGATGCACCTCGTCGTGGCTGCTCCACATCGCCGGATCGGCGGGCGTGGTCAGAATCAACACCCCGCCGGGGCGGAGCAGCTGGTACGCCGCAGCCGCGCAGAGCGCGTCGTCTTCGATATGCTCGATCACGTCCGGCATGAGCGCGACATCGAACGACTCGTCGTCGAACGGCGGACTTTGCTCGAACGTGCCCTGCCGCACGTCGAGCCCTCGCTTGCGCGCGTACTCCACGGCGAGCTCGGACGGGTCGAATCCGGCGACCGTGAGTCCTTTATTCTGGAAATAGAGGAGGTTCGCGCCGGTGCCGCAGCCCGGCTCGATCAGGCGAAGCGGACGCCCTTCGACCGGTGCCACGAACCGCCGCAGCATGTCGTCGAGGATGCGCAGCCGGCCGGTGAACCACCAGTGCCGCTGCTCGACGCGGAACATCTGATCGAAGAGGGTCTGTTCCACGTCGGACGCTCAGGGCTGAGGCGCGACCCCGTCCGATTCGGCGATCAGGTAGAGCGGACGGCGCTGCGTCTCTCGATAGATTTTCCCGACGTACTCGCCGACGATACCGAGGACGAGCAGTTGCACCGCGCCGAGGCCGAGGATGGCGACCATCGTGAACGCATATCCACCGACAAGCATCTGCAGTACGAATTTCTGGTAAACGATGATCCCGGCGAAGACGAGGCTCGCGGTCATCCCGATCAGGCCGAGCAGCGTCGCGAGGCGAAGCGGCAGGATCGAGAAACCGGAAATGGCCGTGAACGACAGCGCGAGCAGATTCCAGAACCGGTACTTCGTCTCGCCGGCGCGGCGGGCTTGGCGCTCGAACGGCAGGAGCGTCTGGCGGAAGCCGAGCCAGGCCACCATTCCGCGAACGAAGCGGTGGTACTCCGGCATCCGCCGGAACGCTTCGACGACCCGGCGATCCATCAAACGGAAGTCGCCGGTGTCGGGCGGAATTTGCACGTCGCTGATCCCCATCAACAGCCGGTAGAACAGCGCCGATGTCGATTTCTTGAACGCGCCTTCGCCCGCCCGTTCCTTCCGCTGCGCGGCCACCACGTCGTACCCCTCCTGCCACAGCGCCACCATTTCCGCAATGGTGTCCGGCGGGTCTTGCAGGTCGGCGTCGATCAGCACGACGGCGTCTCCAGTCGCGTGCATCAGTCCAGCCGACGATGCCGCCTCGTGCCCGAAGTTGCGGCTAAACGAGAGATAGGCGACATGCGGGTCGTTCCGACGAACCGTCTTGATCGCCTCCAGCGTCCCGTCGCGGCTGCCGTCGTCGACCAAAACCATTTCGTAGTTGTCCGTCAGTGTCCGCGCGACACGTGTAAGGTCGGAGTGAAGCGCACGAATGTTGGGCTCCTCGTTGTAGCAGGGGACAACGATGGAAAGCTTCCAGCCGGGCTGGCCTCGCCCGGTCATCCGGCGCGACCTGTCGCCCTGCGCAAGCATGGGCAGATTATAGCGGACGCGGGCGCTGCGGCGCTACTCCCAGCCTCTTCCAATGCTAGAGGAGCCTGAACGGGGAGCGTATTTCTAACGCAAGATGAGCCTGAACTAGGGAAGGGTGGCTGTTCATGATGAGAGGATGAAGACCCACATGAACGACGAACAGATACAGACGATGGATTAGATCCGAGCGTGGCGTCCGCGACATTCGCTCACCATCGCGTGGGCACAAGCTGTGCCAATAGCCGCTCAGCCCTTACCTTCAACTGCCCCGACAGGGGCCACTTTTCGGAGCGCAGTCTCCGAAAAGCGTAGATTCTTCCACCGTAACTTCTTTGCATTTGGCAAGAAGTTTCGTCTGGCATTTGGTTGCGGCCAGAGGCAGGCGCGCCTACCCTGAGTCATACACCGGCCGAAAGTGGGCGCAATGTTTGCTTAGGCATGACATGGCGACTATTTCGACAAAAAGCGGCCAGGTGCCCCGCATCCTCATCGTTGCCGAAGAAACCGATAACGCTCTCACCCATGCACTCTGTCCCGTAGCTTCTGCCACTGCCGTCGACGATACTTTCCGGCGGCTAGAGGCGGTCATCTTCGGCTTGACGCCAAAAAAATCCGCCGGGCTAACGTTTGAATTGACCCATTGTCATCAGGCCGACGAGGCCGTCGCCAGCGTAACCGCGGCTCTCGCGGACGGCCGTCCTTATGCGCTCGTTTTTATCGGCGCGCGCGTGAAGGCCGGGCGCGACGGCGTTTCGGCGGCCGAGCAAATCCGCGCCTTGGATCCCGACATCAATATCGTGATCGTGGCCGGGTCTGGCGTCGATCCACAGAAAATCGGAGCCCGCCTTCCGCCATCCGACAATACCCTATATCTCCAACAGCCCATCGACGCACATGAGTTCTACCACTGCGCCGTGGCGCTCGCCGCGAAATGGAAGATAGAACGCAAGTTGCGCTCCCACAGTGGCGATCTCGCGCGCTTAAATGACCAGTTGCTAAAGGATATCGCCGCGCGCGAACAAGCCGAGGGGGCCTTGCGGCTGCTGCATGCCGCGATCGTGCACACGCAAGATGTGACCGTGATCATGACCGCGGCCCCCAACCCGCAAGATTCTCGCATCGAATACGTCAACCCGGCCGTCAGCCGGGTACTGGGATACAGTCCGGAGGAAGCCATGGGCCAGAAGCTCTCCATGTTCTTCGGTCTAGAGATAGATCCCGCCGCACTAGAGCCGCTTGGGCATCAGTTAATCCAGGGTGAAGCCTTCGCCGGACAGCTCTGTGGTGCTCGTAAGGACGCCAGCGCCTTGGTGATGGACGTAAGGATCAATCCGGTGCCCAATGAGAAGGGCCAAATCACCCATTACGTGGCGCTGATTCGGGACGTGACCGAGGCCAGCCGGGCCGCCATAAAAACCGCCCACCAGGCGGCGCATGATCCATTGACGGAGCTTCCGAACCGGCGCGAATTGGAGCGCCGTTTAACGCTCATGGTAGACCACACGCGCGAACACGGTAAGGAGCACGCGCTTTGCTACATCGATCTCGATCAATTCAAGGTCGTCAACGATACCTGCGGTCACAGGGCGGGCGACCAGTTGCTGCGGCAGATTTCGGGAATATTAAAGAGCCGCTTGCGCGCGAGCGATACCTTGGCGCGATTGGGAGGGGACGAATTCGCCGTGCTTCTGGGCGAATGCTCGGTCGACCAAGCCCTGCGCATCGCCAATGAAATGCGCGAGGCGATCCAAGACTACCGATTCTATTGGACCAATAAGCTCTTCAAAGTGGGGGCCAGTATCGGCGTGGTGCCGTTTAACGAAGCCTGTAGCGATAGCGAAAGTGTATTAAGCGCAGCCGACAGCGCCTGCTTTGCCGCCAAGGAAGAAGGGCGAAATCGGGTTCATCTCTATGAGCGCGAAAACACCGAGATCACGCAGCGCCATGACGAAATGCAATGGATCCCGAGGTTACACCAAGCATTGGCGGATAATAGGTTTCAACTGTACTACCAGCCGATCGCGCCGTTGGGCGACACATTCGAGGACATGCACGGGGAGATCCTGATCAGGATGATCGACGAGAACGGGAAGCTGATATTACCGGGCGCCTTTATTCCCGCTGCGGAGCGTTACAATCAAATGCTTGCGATTGACCAATGGGTCGTGCGTGCAACCCTGTCCGCCATGAGCCCCATTGGGTGGAATGACTCTAGCGCGTCGATCAACCTGTCTGGACAATCCATAAGCAACGCGGACTTCCTCCAATTTGTTATGGATGAACTTAGAAAACATGACGTGCCATCGAAGCAGATAATATTTGAGATCACGGAGACCGCGGCAATCTCTAATTTGAACGCGGCGATTAGTTTTATTACGACCTTAAAAGGCCACGGCTGCCGTTTCTCCCTGGACGATTTTGGCAGCGGCCTATCATCCTTTGCTAATCTAAAAACACTCCCTATCGATTATCTGAAGATCGACGGCCGCTTTATTCGAGACATTACTCACGATCCGGTGGCCGCCGCGATGGTCGAGGCGATATGCCGCATCGGCCATGTCATGGGGCTCGAAATTATTGCGGAATCCGTGGAATCAAAGACCACCGTGGAAATGTTGCGGACGATGGGCGTCAATTACGGGCAAGGAAACGGGATTGCCCCGCCCATTCCCCTTCATGATGCCATCAAGCATTTAATCCCGGAGGAAAGACCCTGTCCTCAGGATACCCCGGTTCCGCGCATGCGCGCGTAGCCTGCCAGCACGCACTTTCGATCCTCTTCCCCTGACGCTGCGATCCGATGCGCCGGCTTGCAGCGGCGAAGCGTTGCCGCGGTGAATCGTGCATAAGTTACAAACCAGGTGGTAATTGTTCACAGAACTCTCTATTCCTGTCGCCTATTCTAGTG
>JBOIDH010000073.1:0-8760 GCA_050740495.1 Gammaproteobacteria bacterium
TCTCCTAACCGTCGGCGCCATGCTGCGCCGGAAGGGGATCAACGCGGAGGGCCACGCGACCATGCCGCCCTTTAGGGGAAACAATGCCGGAGGGTGAGCCTGTATATATTTTAGGCGCCGGAGGTCACGCCAAGGTCGTGGCGAGTACGCTGCTCGCGGCGGGATACCGCGGAGCGGGCTTTTTCGATGACGATGCCGGCAAGTGGGGACAGACCGTGTTGGGGCTGCCCGTGCTCGGAGATCTCAGTCAAGCGCTGCGTATTGAGGGGGGGATGGCGGCGGTCATCGGAATCGGCGACAATAAGCGGCGCCGGGAGATAGCCACAACATATACGAATATCAAGTGGCTCAGTATCATCCATCCCCGTACCTATGTGCATCCTACGGTGCGGCTTGGCCGGGGAACGGTGATTTTTGCGGGTGCCGTGATTCAACCGGACGCCCGGATCGGAGAGCATTGCATCGTGAATACCCTGGCCTCCGTGGATCACGATTGTAACATCGGGGCGTTTGTGCACATTGCCCCCGGTGCTCATCTCGCGGGTAACGTCCTGGTCGGGGAGGGCGTATTGATTGGGCTTGGCAGCAGCGTGATGCCCCATGTATCGATCGGGGCTCGCACGGTGGTCGGGGCCGGATCGGCGGTCGTCGGCAACTTACCTCCGGACGTGATTGCAACCGGCGTACCGGCACGTATTCTCAAGACCCGCCAACATGCTTAAACCGATTGCCATGTCCGCCGCGGACATCGACGAGACCGATATCGCGGCGGTCGTCGAGGTGCTCCGTTCCGGCCGCCTGGCCCTCGGGCCCAAGGCCGAGGAATTCGAAAACCTCATGGCCGGCTATATTGGGGTCCGGCATGCGGTCGCGGTGAATTCCGGCACCGCGGCGTTGCATTTGATCCTGTGCGCCTTGGGCATCGGTCCCGGTGACGAGGTGTTGGTGCCATCATTTACCTTCGTCGCTAGCGTCAATGCGATCCTCTATGTGGGCGCGACGCCGGTGTTCGTGGATATCGAGCCCGAGACCTACACGCTGAATCCGGGCGATCTGGAGTACAAGATCACGCCCAAGACCAAGGCGGTCATGGCGGTCGACGTGTTCGGACACCCGATCGAATGGGAGGATGTTTTAACTATTGCAGGGCGCCACGGTTTGGTTGTGATCGACGACTCGGCGGAGGCCCTCGGCGCGGAATATCGGGGAGAAAAGATCGGCCGATTCGGTACCGCCGCCGTGTTTGCGTTCTATCCGAACAAGCAGATCACCACCGGCGAGGGCGGCATCGTGGTCACCAACGATGACGATCTGGCACGCGTGGTACGCAGCCTGCGCAACCAAGGGCGAGACACGGAGCGCGCGTGGTTGCAACATGAGCGGCTCGGGTACAATTACCGCCTGAATGAAATGTCAGCCACCCTGGGCGTGTCGCAACTAAGCAGGATCGACTGCATCCTGTCGAGGCGGAATCACGTTGCGCAATTGTATACCCAGCGTTTACGCTTACTCGAGCTAGTGCGGGCGCCGCTGACCAAACCGCATGTGACGATGAGCTGGTTCGTGTATGTGGTGACCTTGGCCGCTGGGCTAGACCGCAACGCCCTGATCCATGCACTGGAGCGGCAGGGCATTCCCGCGCGGGGATACTTCAATCCGATTCATCTCCAGCCGTTCATTCGCGAGCACTTCGGCACGAAGCCCGGGATGTTGCCGGTCACCGAATCAGTGGCGAAACGTACCCTGGCCCTACCGTTTCACAATCGCATCACCGAGGCGCAGGTGGAGCAGGTGGTTGCAGGGCTTGAAGATGCCGTGCGGCGTAGTAACGCAGCCTAAGGGGGGAACGCATGTCCAAGCATTTGAACACATGGCATCTGCGCGCCGCCGCTTTCCTGCACGATCTCCTGATGATCCCGCTCGCTTGGCTGTGCGCCTATTGGCTGCGTTTTAATCTCGGGACCATCCCGCAGGAATTTGTCACTGCGGGGCTGAGCGCCCTGTTCGTGGTTGTCCCCATACAGATCGTGTTTTATTGGTATGTCGGCCTCTACCGGGGTGTTTGGCGTTTCGCGTCGCTGCCCGATCTCATGCGCATCGGACAGGCCGTGCTAGCGGGCGCGCTCGTGTGCGCCGCGGTGTTGTTCATGGTTACCCGGTTGCATGGAGTGCCGCGTTCGGTCTTTCCTCTCTATGCGATCATTCTCGGGGGCTTGCTCGGTGGCCCGCGCTTCGCCTTCCGCTGGTTTAAGGACTATCACCTGCGCTCGCGCACCGGCCAGCGGGTCATCGTCGTGGGCGCGGGACAGGGGGGCGAGTTGCTCGTCCGCGACTTGATGCGCGACCCGGAATGCCGCTACCGGCCGGTCGCGTTTTTGGACGACGATGTCGCGAAATCGGGGCGCGAGATCCATGGCCTGCGGGTGCTGGGGACGAGCGATGACTTGCCCGCCGCGGTGGACCGCCTGGATGCGCGAATGGTGATGATAGCCATTCCTTCGGCGAACTCGCGTCAAATGAAGCGTCTGGTCGAGCTGGCGGAGCGCACCGGACTGCCGGTGCGCACCTTGCCGAGCATCCATGACGTGCTGGCCGGCCGCGCCGGGATGAATGAGCTCCGCGAGGTGCTGATCGAGGATCTCCTGGGGCGCGAGCCGGTGGCGCTCAACTGGAACCTGATTCGATCCCGCCTCTCGGGAAAGGCCGTTTTGATCACCGGCGCCGGGGGCTCGATCGGGGCGGAGCTTTGCCGTCAGATCGCTCAGTTGGCGCCGGGAAAGCTGGTCGCCGTCGATCAGTCAGAGTTCAACCTTTACGAGTTGGAGATCGATCTCAAGACGGTCTTCCCGGACGTGGAGACGAGCTTTCATCTGGGTAATGTCTGCGACGAAGCCGCGGTACGGCGCCTCATGCAGCGCCATGCGCCTGAGGTCGTGTTCCATGCCGCGGCCTATAAGCACGTGCCCATGCTTGAGTCGAACCTGCGCGAGGCCGTACACAACAATGTGCTCGGAACCAAGACCGTGGCCGAGGCCGCGCTTGCCGCCCGGGTGAGCCAATTCGTGCTAATCTCGACCGATAAGGCCGTGAATCCCGTGAACGTCATGGGGGCCAGCAAACGCGTCGCCGAGATAATCTGTGAGAATTTGCAACAACGCTCCGCCGCCCGCTTTACAACCGTACGCTTCGGAAACGTCTTGGGCTCGGCGGGGAGTGTGGTGCCGTTATTTCGTAAACAGATCGGCTCGGGCGGCCCGGTCACCGTGACCCACCCGGAGGTCATGCGTTACTTCATGACCATTCCCGAGGCCTGCCAGTTGATCATGCAGGCCGCCGCGATGGGCGAGGGCGGTGAAATCTTCGTGCTCGATATGGGGGAGCCGGTCAAGATCAGCGATCTCGCCGAGCAAATGATCCGGCTCTCGGGGAAAGTCCCCGGCGCTGAGATCGAGATCGTGTATACGGGCCTGCGGGCCGGGGAGAAGCTTTTCGAGGAACTTTTCCACGATCAGGAAGCCTTGCGCCCGACCAAGCACAAAAAGATTTTGCTGGCGCGACACCGGCATGTCGATTCCCACGTGCTTAAATCGACCTTGGCGGAAATGGCCGAAGCCGTGGCCCACTACGATGAGGAACGCTTACAGTCCTTGCTACACCGCTTGGCGCCTGAATTCGCATCCCCGGCGGGCGAGAGCGCGACGGCCGCGGTGGTGCCGTTCCCCCCCCGCGTGGGATAGGGCCGGTTAAATTATCACGGCGGCGCCTCGCGCGCGGTCCGGTATCCGCACCGCCGGCACTCCACTTTCTCGATGCCGGAACTGCCGCCGAAAGCAAACGACACTTCAACGACTCGAAAGTCGTGGAATCCCAAAAAACAGAGAAGTCGTCCTAGCTTTTTTAACCATTCGTTTATCATTTTGCCGCCTCCTTCGTGAGAATCCGTAGGGCCTTCAGAGCTTGCCCTGGGATAACGCATGCAACGCCAAGAATTCATCCTCATCCCGCGGGCCCCAGGTGGCAAAGCTCGGCTCCGGATCCTCGGCATAGGATTGCTTTATCTCTGCCAGCCGACCGGACGCGCTGGGCCGCGCTTGGGGGTCGAGGCCGTAGGGGACGGCCGCATTGAGTCCAAAGACCTTGGCGCGCAAGGTGGGTGTAATTTCGGGATAAGCGTAACGCTCGCGGTATTCGGGGGCGATCTGAAAGGCGCGGAAGGCTTGGATCTGATCTTGCGGGCTGCCGTACCAAATGGAGTCGGTGCCCCAGAGCACGTTGTTCTCGCCCACGTATCTGAATAACTTCCCGAGCACGTGGGCGGCTTGATCGGGGTCCTGCATCAACTGCCTCCAAGTGGTGCCGAGCTCCGCATACACGTTCTTGTTCGGTGGGATGCCATTGTCTTCGAGAGATTTCACCAGTGAATCGACACCGCCCGCGGCGTTCATCGGATCGTAAGGACCCTCGCGGCGGCCGGGATCGAATCCCGAGTGATAGACGATAAAGCTCACGTCCGGGTAACGGCGCGCGACGATCCCGATATCCCGGCAGGTGGAATACTCGTAGTCGAGATTGAACAGCGGGATCCCCTTGTGGATACAAATCACCTTGACACCCAATGCACGCGCTTTCTCTATGAACGCGATCCCGGTGCGCTCATCATCGAGCCAATAGCCCACCCCATCGGGCCCCCACTGGGTGTAGGTCTTCCACGCGCTGACGCGGTAGTCTTCCTTTTGGCGCGCCATGGCGTCAATGGCCCCCGGGAGGTTCGGATGCACGAGGCCGTGGATGAGGAGCCGATGCTGACCTTCCATCGCTTCGACCAGCGCGCGGGTAGCCGCGGCGTCCGCCAGCGACAAGGGATTATCCTCGGGCGCGGCGGGGACGGCCGAGAGCACGGCCATGTCGGTATCGCTGTCGAGGAAAATCTCCCGCAGGAAGTGCTCGGCGGAGAAGCACTCGATGGCGTCGCCTCCGCAGTGCGCCTGTGGAAAAAACCGCAAAATGTAGGTCCAGCGGTTAGTAAGCCTGCGCCAGCTCCCCTTGGGGTTCACATGGTGGGTTTGAATATCGAAGATGAACTCCTCCCCGCCGAGGCCCTCCCTGGCAGCGGTGGGTTCGAAAGCGGCCTCCCGCGGCAGGGCGTAGAGACCGCCGGTCTTGCCACAGCGCGCAAACGCCTCGTTCATCGACAGCAAGGTCGCGGCCGCGCCGCAGATGGATTTTAGAAACGCGCGCCGGCCGAGACCGAGCTTTCTCGCCGTCCCGGTGGCGTTTTCTCGCGCCAAGCGATTGGCGTAGCGCACGCCCGCCGCCACCGGCCGCGGCAGGAACTCACCGTTCGAGGTCGCATCGAGCTTGATGGGTAAGCGCCGGCCTCCGGGGTCAAAACGTTCGCTCATGGATTTATCACTACTACCCCGCCGCTTGCGGCGGGCACGTAAGCCTTGGGTTTTCGCTCGCCCGCGGGCGATATAGCGATGTATATTAATTAACTATAGACCATCACCGGCGCGTCGATCGGGGGAAGATCCCCAAACCCTTGAAAATGCCCGCGGCGCAATACTCTGCCGGCTCCCCGGTTGTAGCAAATGAGCCTGCTGCGGTATTCTCTAATAAAAGACAGGGAGTGACGATGGAGGAGCAATACCAACCGGCCAGCATCGAGCCCGCCATGCAACAACGATGGGAGGCGGAGCGGGTCTTCGCGGCCTGCGAAGAGCCGGGGCGGGAGAAATTCTACTGCCTTTCGATGTTCCCCTACCCGAGCGGGCGCCTGCATATGGGCCACGTCCGCAATTACACCATCGGCGATGTGATCTCCCGCTATCAGCGCCTGCGGGGGAAGAACGTCCTGCAGCCGATGGGTTGGGACGCCTTCGGGCTGCCGGCGGAGAACGCCGCCATCGATAACCGCGTCCCCCCGGCGCGCTGGACCTATGAAAACATAGCCACTATGCGCGGCCAGCTCAAGCGTTTGGGGTTTGGCTACGACTGGGCGCGCGAGCTGACCACCTGCCGGCCCGAGTATTACCGCTGGGAACAATGGTTCTTTATACAGTTATTTAGGAAAGGTCTCGTCTATAAGAAAACCTCTGTCGTCAATTGGGATCCGGTCGATCAGACGGTGCTCGCCAATGAGCAGGTCATCGATGGCAAGGGCTGGCGATCCGGGGCTCCCGTCGAGCGGCGTATGATCCCCCAGTGGTTCTTGAAAATCACCGATTACGCCGAGGAATTGCTCACCGGTTTGGAGGGGCTGGAGGGTTGGCCGGACGCCGTGCGCACGATGCAGCGCAATTGGATCGGACGCTCCGAAGGCGTCGAGGCCGAGTTTTCGATCCCCGCACTTGGGGAAAGCTTGACGGTGTTCACCACGCGCCCGGACACGCTCATGGGCGTGACCTATCTCGCGGTCGCGGCGGAGCACCCCTTGGCGGCGCGCTTTGCGCAACGTGATCCCGCGTTGGCCGGGTTCGTCAACGAGTGCCGCCGCATGGGTACGAGCGAGGTAGAGCTCGAGACCATGGAGAAAAAAGGCATGCCGCTCGGGGTCGAAGCCCTGCACCCAATCACCGGCGGTGCCTTGCCGGTCTGGGTCGCCAACTTCGTGTTGATGGGCTACGGCACCGGCGCGGTGATGGCGGTGCCCGCCCATGATCAGCGCGACTATGAGTTCGCGCGCCGCTTCGGCCTGCCGATTAAGCAGGTGGTGTTCCCCGGGGATGCTCTCGGCGCGGACATATCGGAGGCCGCGTTCATAGAACCGGGGGTGCTGAGAAATTCAGGCGCGTTCGATGGTTTAAGCTCGGCCGCCGCCTTCGCGGCCATCGCCGAGCGTTTGCGGAAAAACGCCAAAGGGCGCCGCAAAGTGAATTACCGCTTGCGTGACTGGGGCGTGTCCCGCCAGCGCTACTGGGGCTGCCCGATCCCGATGCTCAATTGCCCGCGGTGCGGCCCCGTGCCGGTCCCCGAGGAGCAGTTGCCGGTGGTACTTCCCGAAGAAGTGGAGTTTCAGGGCGTGGTTTCTCCCATCAAACGCATGCCGGAGTTTTACCAGGCGCGCTGTCCGGCCTGCGGCGTAACCGCCGAACGCGAGACTGACACCTTCGATACCTTTTTCGAATCCTCGTGGTATTACGCGCGTTACTGTTGCGCGGACAGCACCGAGCGCATGCTCGACGATCGGGTCCGCTATTGGCTGCCCGTGGATCAATACATCGGTGGGGTGGAGCATGCCGTGCTGCATTTGCTTTACGCCCGGTTTTTCCACAAGCTGATGCGCGACGCGGGAATGGCGCCGCATGCGGAGCCTTTCACGCGCCTGCTCACCCAAGGGATGGTGCTGAAGGACGGCGCCAAGATGTCGAAATCGAAGGGTAATACCGTCGATCCGCAAGCGCTCATCGATAAGTACGGGGCCGATACGGTGCGCTTATTCACCATGTTCGCGGCGCCGCCGGAGCAATCCCTCGAGTGGTCGGACACCGCCGTCGAAGGTGCGTTTCGCTTCCTCAAGCGTCTCTGGCGCTTCGCGGCGGAGCAACTCGCAGGCGGTGCCGCGGCTGCGGTCGATAAGACCCGGCTGACGCCGGCGCAAGCGGAATTACGCCGCCAGATCCATGAGACAATCGCCAAAGTCAATGACGATATCGGGCGCCGCTATACGTTCAATACCGCCATCGCGGCGGTCATGGAGCTTACGAATGCCTTGACGGGTTTCAAGGATAATTCCGAGCAGGGGCACGCGCTGCTGCGCGAAGGTCTCGAGACCATCGCGATAGTGCTGTCCCCGATCGTGCCCCACATCACCGAGGCGCTCTGGGCCGCCCTCGGCCATGCGGATCTGGTCGCCAACGCACGCTGGCCCACGGTCGATGAGGCCGCCCTGGTGCGCTCCGAGATCCGGTTAGTCGTGCAGATCGACGGTAAGAAGCGGGCCGATCTCACGCTCGCCGCGGGGACACCGGAGGCGGTGGTCAAGGAGATCGCGCTCGCCGATCCCAAGGTCCGGCGCTACCTCGAGGGTCACGAGATCAAGAAGCTCGTGGTGGTGCCCGGGCGCCTCGTGAACATCGTGACCATATGATGAAGTCAGTAGCTTTCCTGGCGATCATCCTGTGTGGGAATGGATGCGGATTTCACCTGCGCGGATCGAGCCCGGTGGCGCTTCGATTCTCGGGCGTGTTTGTCGAGTCGGCCGGCGCTCCGCAAGTGGCGGCGCAATTGCAGCGGCAATTGCAGTATGACGGCGTTGCCCTAATGGGCAAGCCGGCCCTGGCCGAAGCCGTGGTCACGCTCACGGACGAACGTTTCGAGGAGCGCGTGCTTTCGGTCGATCCGCGCACGGGCAAGGTGCGCGAGTACGAGCTTGCCTATGGCGTCGATTTGATGGCGTCTGACGCCAAGGGGCAGGCCTTACTGGAGAAGCAACGCGTCCATCTGGTGCGCGATTATACCTTCGATGAGACCGCGGCGCTCGGCAAATTCGATGAAGAGCAGTTTTTACGTCAAGAGATGTTGCAAGACGCGGCCGCGTTGGTGCTTAGACGGCTCGAAACCATTAAGGCGAAGTAACGTGACGGCAGCCCGCCCGCGGCCGCGGGTCAAGCTCAAACCCGCCCAGCTTGGCGCGCGAATCGAACGCGAGGGGCTCGAACGGCTCTACCTCATTGCGGGCGATGAGCCTTATCAGTGTCTGGAGGCGATGGACCAGATCCGTTCCCAGGCGCGTGCGCTCGGCGTCACGGGGCGCGTGGT
>JBOIDH010000074.1:0-8612 GCA_050740495.1 Gammaproteobacteria bacterium
TTGCTCAGCTTACCTACCGAGCTAATCCGCGTTGACGAAGAAGCCGTGTCTCTGGTTCAAGGTTACGTAGAGCGCAGCGTTCTGGGGCAAAGATTCATCAACGACATGCTGCACATCGCGTTAGCCACTATTGCGGAGGTCGATGTGCTCGTCAGTTGGAATTTCAAGCATATCGTTCGCCTCGATAAGATTCGCTTGTTTAACGCAGTAATTATCGAACAGGGTTACAAGCCACTGACCATTTACTCCCCGCGCGAGGTAATCAGCCATGCCACGGAAACCTGAATTTCATTCGGTTGAGTTTTTTCGCAAGGTTCGCGACCAGCACGCTAGTGTCTTAGCCGGTAAGTCTCCTTCGGAAATTGTCGCCTTCTTTTCTAAAGCTCAACCCAGGACGCCCAAAAAAGCGCTTCACCGGACGCGCCAAAAAGCAGCGCGCTGGTGAATTCTTGCGTTCGGCGTGATCGAGACGATGGACGATTGCTGCATTGACAAAGTCAGTGCCGTCGAACGGCTGCGCGAGCGCCAAGCGGCGACGCTTCGCCTCGTGCTGGTGGCTGCGATGTTTGTCGTGGAGCTCGTTTCTGGCTTGCTCGCTGGGTCCGTGGCGCTGCTCGCCGACTCCCTCGACATGCTAGGCGACGCCCTCGTTTATGGCTTCAGTCTCTACGTCGTCGCCCGTGGCCCGGTCTGGAAAGCATCGTAGACGGAGACGCAAGAAGGGGAAGCGATGAAGCAGAGTAGATTTCCAGCCGGTTGGGACGAGGAGCGAGTACGACGTGTTCTCGCCCATTATGAGAAGCAGTCCGAAGATGAGGCTGTGGCCGAGGATGAAGCGGCGGTGGAAGATCCGACCCAAACCCTCATGGAAGTTCCCCGCGAGCCGGGGCCGATCGAATCAAGTCTGTTTTGGGGTGGCGCCCACGCTACGATAACCTGGAGTTTCTCGTCAAGACTTCCCTCGGGCTGGGAGCGCCGCCGTTTTTATTAGCCCCAAGGCCCTCACTTGTGGTGACTCACACCGGTCACACGAGGCGCCTCCTGAGGCGCCGTTTGCAGTTTTACCGCTTGAGCTTCATTGGCGCCCATGAACCAGACATGCACGTCGCGCTGGGGATAGGGGATGGAAATATTGTGGTCCTTTAAGGCGCGCTCGATACACATGTGGAATTCGTGCGTCAGGGGCATGCGATCGTTCAATTCCCGCACGAACACGCCGACTTCAAAATCAAGCGAGCTGTCACCTAGGCCGACGAAGAATACGGAGGGCTCGGGATCTCTTAACACCAGCGGTAATGATTTGATCGCTTCGAGGATCACGCGGTGCGCTAAAGCCGTGTCGGAGCCATAGGCGATTCCGACGCGCATCACGACGCGAGTGATAGTATCGGAAAGCGTCCAATTCACCAAGCGGTCGGTAATGAAGGTCTTGTTAGGGATGACCAGCTCCCGGCGATCGCCGTCGGTGATGGTGGTCGCGCGGATGCGGATGCGCGAGACGGTCCCCGTCATGTCACCCACGGTGACAATGTCTCCGACGCGGATCGGCCGCTCCAATAGTATGATCAGGCCGGAAATGAAGTTGGCGAAGATCTCCTGTAGGCCGAATCCGAGGCCGACCCCTAGTGCCGCCACCAGCCATTGTACTTGCGCCCAGCGCCCGCCGATGGTGTGGAAGACGGTGATGGTCCCGAGCGCCACGATGACATACGTCATGACGTGGGTGATCGCATAACGGCTTCCCGCGTTGATCGAGAAATGCCTTAAGACCGCGATCTCGAGTACGCCCGGGAGGTTTCTCGACGCCACGACGGTGACGATGGTAAGCACGATGGCGAGTCCGAGATTAGCCAAGGTCACGGGTTGTTGTACTTCCTGTCCATCGACGATGGCCTGTGTCTCCCAAAGCGAAACCTGATCCAAGATTGCGAGCGCCGGCAGCACCGGTGACCAAATGAGCCAGCACCCGACGATGCTCGATAGGAAAATCAGAGTCCGCAGTAAATGCCGCGTTTGGTGATTAATTGTGGGAATGTCGATGTCATCGCTTTCGATCGCCAGCGTACCGCCGTCCACCGGGATCGCGAAGCGCTCGGTGTTCCCGCTGCGCACGGCTTCGCGCTTTTCCTTGGCTTTGACCAGCGCCAGCTTACGGTTTTCGAGCGTCATCCAGCGGATCACGAGATCGTGCCCGATGACGGCGCCGGCGAGTAGCCACACCGTGGATACGAGCTGCGACTCAAGCTCCAAGGCGGTGTCGTAATAGCCTATGATCGCTAACCCGGCCAAGACCAAGGGCACGCCGATCGCCGCCGGGTACCAGATATATCGCAGACGGGCCGTCCATCCTTTCGGATCCGCGGTCAGGATGGATGTTAAGGCGCCATTGTCGAGTCTCAGCACCCGCTGAATAAACACCGTGACCGCGAGCATGCAGGTAATGAAAGCAATCCGTCCAAGACTGTCTCTATAGATGGATTCGTCTTGGATCCCAACCATGGCGGTAATGTAAACGGTAGGCACGACAACCAAGCTTAACCAAGCGATGTTTTTCCGTAGCAGGGTTAAGGCATGTTCTTGCCAATGGAAATGCAGATCCGCGATTCCGTCCTTACAACACAAGCGGTAAAAGGCGCGCAAGAAAAATAACAGCAGCGCCATGCTGTAAAGGCCGGTGCCCACACCGCGTGCGAAGTCGGGCGCGCCGACAGCGCCGGCAAGCTTCCATCCGAGCGTCCATACAAGCAGCGGCCACGGCAACTCCAAGATCAATACGAACAACAGCGCCCGAACGGTGAGAATAAACCGGTCGGAATATGGTTTGACGACCTTCTCGGTGATGGCCTCGAGTTGCGATCGCAAGCGCGGCCGGAGGTAAACGAGCCCGGCGATGAGAAGCCCGGTCATCAGCGTGAGGAGCGGCGTTCTAAACAAATCCGCGGCCAGAGTCTCGCTGGTTTGAACCCAGTGCTCGGGGGTCAGGATCCACACACCGGCCGTCCCGAGATCACGGAGCGTAGCGAGGTTGATGGCCGCCGCGCTCGGGATCCATAGTAAATGCCGGCCGAGAAAGGCGGCGTATTGTTGGGCGGTATCGACGAGCTGCCGTTGCACGAAGTCGAGATCGCCCAAGGCGCTCAAATAATTGGAATAGGCGTCGGCTAATTTGTCCAATAAACCGTGTCGATCCTTCAGTAGCTTCTTCAGGTCGGCGGTGACCTCGATCCGCTCGCGCTCCGTTAACGCCCGAAAGGATTCCGAATCCGTCATGCGTGCCAAGGCGCGATTTATATCGGCGATCGCACCGCGCTGCTCATCGACGCGGAACTGATTAAGCCCGACTTCGCCGATGGTCGTCTGGCGCTTTTCGGCCTCGTCTTCGTAATAGCTCAGTTCCGGAAGCTGCCGGCGTTGATCTCGCAGGATTTGGCCTAGCGGTGTGGTGAGTCCGGCGATTTCGAGCTTTTTCTTCGCCCGGGTAAAGTCTTTTTTGAGGTCCTTTGCACGCGCCTCCAGTTCCTTGCGCTCGGAATCCGCTTGTTTGATGCTTTCCACGATGGCGCTCAACTCCCTCCCCAAACCGCTATTCTCGTCCGCCGCCTGGCGCACGGAAGGGTGCTTGGATGCGAGCTCAAGTTGTATCCGGGCCACCTGCGTCTCGGCCTGGGCCGCGTCCGCTTGACGGCGTAGCGCAATGGCTTCTTCCAACTGCTTGACGCGCGCCTCGGCCTGCGTCACTTCGCGGGCTTGTAAGTCCTGCCGCGCACTGAGCAGTTGCAGCCTAACGCCGTGGCTGAGCAACTCTTGCCCGAGCCGATTGGCCTCGCGCAGCCGTTCGTGTTGACGCACTTGGCGCGAAATCGCCCGTGCCTCGATCAGTTCCGCGGGAGTGTCGGCGGGGGAAGCGGTTTTGCGTTCCTTGTCCGTGTCATCAAGGTTTTCAATCTTCGCGAGCTGCTCCCGGATCTCTTGTGGCCGCAGCTCCTCCGCGAGCACTTGTTTCTCGAGATCGCCAAGATCGCTTTTAAGGGTCGCCAAGTTTGCCAGTTCCAGCAGCAGCCGCTGGTCGAGATCAGCGAGCGCGATGTCTTTCAAGGCAAGGTCTTCGGGGCTACGGGCGTCGGAGCCCGCTAGTTTTTTCTGGATCCCAGCCAGTTCTTTCGGCGCGGTTTCAATGGCCTTCTTGAAACTCTGCGCCATGCTGTCGTGGGCTGCAGCGGTCTGCAGACGGCCTAAGGTACGTTTATAGGAGGTCAGGAGCTTGTCCTTGAGCTCCCCTTTCAACTCCTGGGCGCTCTCGATGTCCTTGATCGTCGCTTCAATCTTCTCGATGGAAATTAAATGCCCGGATCCCGGCTCCGTGCCATACCCTGGGGTCAAAGCCGCGAGAAAAAGAACGGCGAGCGCGAGGCGAAAACGCATTTCAGAGGGCGTGGTACATAGTTGAAAAGGATTCTACCGTATAGCGCCAGACCTGAAGGGTTTCGGGATCGGCATCTTGAGAAATTCCGGCTTTCCGTTTCAATTCGCGCAGAAATTCCGCGCGTCCCGGTAGCGATTCCCAGACCGCCGGCAAAAACGTCGCCCGCCGGTCCTGTTGCTGGAGGAGCACGCCGTCGGCACCAGGAGCGAGTTGATCTAAGAGCTCGGTTTCGGATTTGAAATTTAACGCCACGGGCGCATCCAACACCGAGATGTGGATGGCAAGCGTTGCACACTCCTCGGGGTTGAGCGGCCGGAAACGCGGATCGCCGAAGGCTGCCGCGCGCGCATTCTCGGCAACATCCATGACCAGGGGCCGATGAGGCTCCAGGCTGCCGATGCATCCCCGCAATTGGCCGTGCGTTTTTAAGGTCACGAACGAGGCCCGGTGGACGCGCAGCCGTTGCGGATAATCAGCGCTGTTTATAGTCGTGTCCGGGACATGCTCCAAGCCTCGCGCGATAGAGCGAGAGGCGGCGTCCAAAAGGAGATGGCGGTCTTTCGGGCGCAAGGGCAGTGATTCGCTAGGCGAATAGAGCGCGAAAGCGCCATAGCCGACGACGCGATCCTTCGGGCCGGCCGTGTCGCCCGAATTGCGCACATCGAGCGCGGCGATGCGGAGCTTATGCTTGCGCGCGAAATGGAGTAAGCCATTGATAGGCGCGCACCCGCACGCCTGCTCCGGGCTAAGGGTGGCCGTGCCCCTCACGATCGCGGCGGCCGTCGCCCGGTCAATTTCCCGCGCCGTCTCATAGTCGTGGTAGTGACTGAGGTCGGAGCTGACGACGATGAGAGTTTCGGCCTCCTCCCACAGCGCCTCGATGACGGTGCTGACCTCCTCCGGCGCGGCGCCGCCCACCACCAGCGGCACGATGGTAAATTGCTCCAGGACCGTTTGTAGGAACGGGATCTGGACCTCGAGACTATGCTCACAGGCATGTGCGTGATCCATCACGCTAACCTGCGGGAATACCGCCAGTTTCTGGATGGCGCCCGGGTCGAGCGCGACCTCCCCCAAGGGGGTCGCGAAGTGCTGGGCGCTCGGCAACGCGAGCCCCGGGACATAAACCCGGTGCCCCGGCCCCAAAAGAACGACTCGGCGAATACGCGCGCGCGCATCCGACGCCAGGCAGGCATAGGCGGATCCCGCGACGGCTCCGGAATAAATGTAGCCGGCATGGGGTGCGATTAGGGCTTTCGGGACCTGCGAGCCGGCCTCTTGTGTCCCCAAATAAGCGCCGATCATCCGGCGCAGATCCATCGGATCGCTGGGATAAAACTGTCCCGCGACGGCGGGGGGACGCGTGGTCACAAGGCTCCTCGCTGAGGCTCTCTATGGATTCGATTATAAGCCGAAAGCGTCCTGGAAGCTCTCCGCACCACCCGTTACCTGGGTTCGCGGCGTGGACGGACCGCTCAAATTGCCAGAACGCACTTGAAAAAAGAGCCTCAGAGCATTATTATCGGTCCGACCATTGCGGGGTGGAGCAGTCTGGCAGCTCGTCGGGCTCATAACCCGAAGGTCGCAGGTTCAAATCCTGCCCCCGCTACCATAGCCCCGAGAGCCGGGGCTTTTTATTTTAGTCGGTAACGTGCGCGTGGATACGAGGGAGTTAGAAGCCATCATCGAGCCCGTCGTGGCGGGCCTCGGGTATGAATTTGTCGGCATTGAACGTACCGTCGCCAGACGCGCGCCGTTGATACGGGTGTATATCGATAGCGCCAGTGGAATTGCATTGAGAGATTGTGAACGCGTGAGCCAGCAGGTGAGCAGTGTCATGGACGTTGAGGATCCCGTCACCGGGTCCTATACGCTTGAGGTTTCTTCTCCGGGATTGGACCGCCCGCTGTTTACTCTCGATCAGTATTCGCGTTTTCTTCAAAGCACCGTGAGCATTGAGACGATACGTCTGGTCCACGGGCGCCGAAAATTCCGCGGGCGCTTGAACGGGGTCACCGTTAACGAGATCAGCATCACCGAACAGGAAGGGGAACCCTATACACTGCCCTTCGATCTCATACACCGGGCCCGCTTGGTGCCGCAATTCGAGTCCAAAAAACCGGCGAGGCGTAGCAGATGAATAAGGATATCCTTACCGTGGTCGAGGTTGTTTCCAATGAGAAGGGGGTAAATAAGCAGATCATTTTCGAGGCCTTGGAAGCGGCGCTTGCGAGCGCGACAACCAAACGTTATCGCGACGACATCGATGTCCGCGTATCCATCGACCGGCAGACCGGGGACTATGAAGCCTTCCGGCGTTGGCAGGTTATCGATGAGACCGTAGCCACCCCGGCCGTGGACGCCGCAACCGATGGCACCCCGATCGGCGCGGGCGGGATCGAGTTTCCAGAGCGTCAAATCTCTCTCCGCAAGGCGCGCGAGGTCCGTCCCGAGGTGAGCCACGGCGAGTATATAGAGGAACCGATGGAGGCCGCGGCGTTTGGGCGTATCGCCGCGCAAGCGGCGAAGCAAGTCATCGTGCAGAAGGTGCGCGAGGCCGAACGCAAGCAGATTGTGGAGGCCTATGAGAGCCGCATGGGCCAGCTGATTACCGGCGTCGTGAAGCGCGTCGATCGCGGTAGCGTGACATTGGATCTCGGCGGCAACGCCGAAGCGATGATTGCGCGCGAGGACATGATCCCGCGCGAAGCAGTGCGGCCGGGGGATCGGCTGCGAGGATACTTGAGCGAAGTGCGTCCGGAGAAACGCGGTCCGCAGTTATTCGTCAGCCGCACGGCCACGGAGCTCCTAATCGAGTTGTTCAAGATCGAGGTTCCCGAGATCGGTGAAGGTCTCATCGAGGTGCTCGGGGCGGCGCGCGATCCGGGTCTGCGCGCGAAGATCGCCGTCAAAAGCAAGGACCCTCGGATCGATCCGGTCGGCGCCTGTGTCGGCATGCGCGGCTCGCGCGTGCAAGCTGTCTCCAACGATCTCGCTGGAGAACGGGTCGATATTATCCTTTGGAATGAAAACCCGGCGCAGTTCGTCATTAATGCCATGTCGCCCGCCGAAGTCGTGTCCATCATAGTGGATGAGGATGCGCACAGCATGGATGTGGCGGTCGTGGAGGAGCAACTATCGCAGGCGATCGGCCGTAACGGGCAGAACGTCCGGCTCGCGAGCCAACTGACCGGCTGGGAGCTGAATGTGATGACCGAAACCGAAGCGGCCGACAAGACCGAGGCGGAAGCCCAGCGTATCCAGCAGATATTCGTGGAAAATCTGCATGTCGACCAGGAGGTCGCTAACATTTTGACGCAGGAAGGCTTCTCGAGCATCGAGGAAGTCGCGTTCGTTCCGGAACAGGAAATGATCGAGATCGAGGAGTTCGATGCGGATCTGGTGGCCGAGATACGCAACCGGGCCAAGGATTGGTTATTGACCAAGGCCATCGCCACCGAGGAACGTCTCGGTGATGTTGTGCCGTCGGAAGATCTGCTCAATATGGCAGGCATGGATCCCGAGCTAGCCTACCGCTTGGCCGCGGGGGCAATTGTGACGATGGAAGATCTGGCGGAGCAGTCGGTAGATGAGCTGGTAGAAATCGGTGGCATCAGCGGCGAGCGGGCCGGCCGGCTAATCATGACCGCCCGCGCCCCATGGTTTAAGGCTGCCCAAGAAGAGACCGGGGAGCAGGGTGCATGGGTGAAGTGACGGTTAAGCAGTTCGCGGACGTGGTTGGAATTTCCATCGACCGGCTGCTCGCGCAACTGGGCGAGGCCGGGCTGCCGGATAAACAACCCGGCGATCCAATGAGCGATCGGGAGAAGAACCAATTGCTCGTCCATCTCCGGCAGCTCCACGGGCGCGCCGATGAAAGCGCCGAACCGAACCGCATTGTCCTGCGCCGCAAGACCATCAGCGAGATCAAGCTCCCTAGCGATCGGCGTAGCGTGCGCAGCAGCAGCAGCACAAAAACGGTGAGCGTCGAGTTCCGCAAGAAGCGCACCTATGTGAAACGTAGCGTATTCGCGGAGGCAGAGGCACAGCGCCGAGCCGACGAACCCGCGGAACAAGAACGGTTGGCGGCCCTGGAGCTCGGCCGCGCCCGCGAGGAAGAAATCAAAACAAAGGAGCTGGAAGCGCGCCGGCGTTCCGAGGAAGCGGAAGCTCGCGCACGGGCGGACGC
>JBOIDH010000075.1:0-8566 GCA_050740495.1 Gammaproteobacteria bacterium
CGCTGCCAACGATCGACTATTTTACGATCCGCGCCATCTGGACCGAGCTCGTAGCTGTGGTCCTGCGCATCCGGCACCGATTGCTTTATAGCGTTCAAGCTTTGCCGACTTTCTCGCGCTTCGAGGTGGCGCATCAACACGTCTGCTAAGCCATGTAGCGCTTCCACCAACCATCGCAGCACGCGCGAACCGAGATCTAGATCTGCTTGCATTCAAATCACGCGCGGGTCAGACCTTCGTGGGTCAACACCAGCGTTTCTATTGCGGCGCCCTGCGCCAGCGCATCCAGCTTTGCGCCCCTCCATTCCGTGGCCCAAGCGTTGTGAAGATTCCAGCGCGTTTGCTCCCCTTGTCCATCGGGTTTTAAAAGAATAATGGAAACTTCTCGGCGTTCGATGTTGCCATTTACGCCAGTCATCAACCATTCCCACAAGACTAGCGATTCGGTTAAACCCCAGCGCAACGTGATGTCGCCATACTCCACTCGCCCCGGAAGTTTACGCACTGCCGCCTGTTCCCCACCCGCGCGATACGCGATCGCCGGTACCTTTATGCTGAGGTCTTCCACCTCGGTGAACCAGGCGAGATTACCTTGTCCCATCTCGAGGACGAAGTTATAGTTTCGATAGATGTCGGTATCAGGCATGCTAGGTCTCCCCTATATATAGTATAGGTTTCAGAATCTCCTACCAGATTGATGCGGAAGTTCCGTAACAACCGCTTAGCTCTGGACTTCTACCCCACCGGCCCACTGACCGATTTGGAAAATAATAAATTCGGCTGGTTTAACAGGCGCGATCCCGATCTGTATAACGAGACGCCCAGCATCAATCACCTCGGGCGGATTCGTCTCCGCATCACACTTAACAAAGAACGCCTCTTGGGCCGTGGTACCCTTGAGCGCACCGTCAAGCCAGATCACCTTGAGGAACCCCGTAACATCTCGCATTACGGATTTCCAAAGGCGCTCATCGTTCGGCTCGAACACCGTCCAGCGCGTACCATCGGCGATTGCCTCTTCGATCATATTAAACAAACGCCGTACATTGACATAACACCACTGACTGGACTCTTTGGCGCGTGTTCGCGCACCCCAAACACGTATTCCCCCATCCGGGAAAAAGCGGATACAATTAACGCCCGCGCGGTTAAGTTCTCCCTGCTCCTCGTGCGTCACCCGAGAACGGAGATCGAGTGCGCCGCGAACGATCTCGTTAGCTGGAGCCTTGTGCACGCCTCGAGTGGCGTCGCTGCGCGCGTAGATCCCAGCGATGTGGCCAGAAGGCGGGACATAGAGGTCAACACCCGTCCCCAGCGGGTCTCGACACATAAGCCACGGGTGATAATATGCACCATAGCCATTGGGCGACTCTCGCGACCCGCATGCCTTAATCTGCTTGCCCGCGCCTTTTGCAGGATCTTCCTTATCGCCAGCAGCACCGGACGGTGCTGGTGTCCCGACCTGTTTTAGAGCATCAAGGTTGTCTACATCTTTCGGCGCATCAAGAATAGCGAATCGGTCTTGTAATCTCTCACAGTGTGAGAGTAGGGCATCATAGGATGCCGGATCACAATAACCGGGGGCTGCGACAATAGCGACCTCGTCGATCTCTTCGAGACGCCCAAGCCCCGTACGTTTGCGCGGATCGCCTGCGATCTGGGCATTAGGACCGATGTTGATAACGTAGCAGCGGCCTCCGCCGTTGTTAAAAAATCCATACACGGCCTGGGCAAGGTCCGTGCTACGACTCCCTTCACGTACAAACTCCTTGAGAAACTGCGTCCAGTTGCTACAAGCGAAGCCCTCATTGAGATGGGCATCCCCAGTCGGTGCAACACCCACAAACGCCGCAATGCTGGGGCTGCCTGCTCTAATAATGTTAGCACCAGTCTGCACCTCCTCTACATAGACCCCAGGTGTCAAATAAATTGGCATGTCAGATCTCCAATACGTCGAAATTGATAATCAACGGCTCTTCCTCCCGCTCGGGTAACGGTAGCGTCAGCGTAAGCTCCTCAGATTTGGCTTGGATACGGAACTCCTTCATCCTCGGTTCAGCGGGAACGCTAGCAAACCAAAAGCGACCCTTTACATCGGTGCGCGTGACCAAGGCGAGGGCGGGCAACTCCACCCGTGCATTAACGACCGGGAGGCTACCTGGTCCGAGCACCAGGCCGTTTAGCCCCGTGACCGTTGTACCCTGGATCTCCACGGCACTACGCACCCGCGGGCTCCGCTTCTCTTCACGATGGAGGCGTAACGGTATCGTGAGCCTGAAGGCCGGGCGCGGACGCAAGCCGAAGCCCATCCATAGCTCTGCCGGAATTGGCTCCAACTCAAGCTCAAAACCTGCATGCCCTAAGGCCGAGAAGGCAAGGGCGCATAGGATTCGATGTGCTTCTTCGGGCTGTTCTGAAAAAGCAGTAACCAGAAATCGCAGCGATAGCTGCAGTGGCGGTAATCTTGAACCTGGCTCGGGCGGGGGGCTTTGCATGAAATCCGTCAGGTACAGTGCAACGAATCTGCCACTCACCTCGCCCGTTGGCGGCATCAAGGAAATTTCAACTTCTCCCGCGACCTCATTCACCCACGCTTTCAGTTGCCTGTAGAGATCGGCCAGGCGTTCTTCAACCTGGCCCATTACTACGGCCGCTCCACCCTGCCTTCCCCTCGATAAGGCTACGTCCGGCATCAGGTCGGTTTCCTTTTTTTCTTTGTTCTACGCAAAGTTAACATATAGACGAGTTTTGTTTCAAAAACAAGGGCGCATTCGCTGGGAAATCGCTCGGGTCAAAGCGACTTTCTGCACTTGAATCCATCTCACCGATCAATCGGTATAAGCCTAAGCGCCAGCGCCCCAGCGAAGGAAAGCACCACGACCAAAGCAAGCACGAAGAGCGTAGTTCTCCAGCGAGCCGATGCGAGCCGGTCGACAAGTTCGGCGTCCACTGAAGCAGCGAGCTCGGTACGCATCTTAACGAGGTCGACTCCTCCCTCGCTGGCTTCTCTGAAACGCGCAAGGGTTAGATCCTCGACGCGGGACATGAGCATCGTCTGAGCGCTCCGTTTTAGCCAGGCCCGCACGCCACCGCCCTTGCCTGGGGCTCCAATCAACTCGGTTATCGCATTTTTGAGTCGCTGCTCAGCCTGAGCAAGGGGTAACCGTTCCACAGCTATTGGAATCGGCGAGTTCTCCCTTCCCGATGCGATCCTATCTGACAGACCAGCGAGTCGCGAGAACAGTAAATCCACCGCGGCTTGCCCTAGATGCCGCGATGCTAGCGTCGATGAAAGCCCGACCAGGGCCGCGCGCTTTCCCGCCAGCATGATCCCAAATCCGATAGCGAAACCCATGGCTGTAAACGCCGCTACTGCCCCCCGCCACGGGATATCCTGGGCCGCTAAGTAATAACAAGGTCCTGCAATCACGAGACCCAGTACAAGCATCCCCGCAATGGTCTTGAAAAAGCTCCTTAAGGCGGGTCCCAGGAACGTGCTCAAGCCCTCCACTAAATTCCCGAGATCAACCATCGGACTATCCGGCTCCTTCCTGCTTATACAAATCAACGGCGGTCTTAACTTGCTCACACAACTTTTGCACATCGGCAGCCGCGTCCTTTTTTCCTTGGTCGCTCAAGTCCTTCTGTTTCTGTGCACAATTGGATTCCAGAGCCTGATATTTTTCCTCGACTTGCGCTAGCTGCTGATCAGGTTTCGCCTCCACGCCGCGAGGCTGAGCCTCCATGATTTTAAATAGCGATTCAACTTCAGTTTGAAATTCCTTCGTTATGATCTCCGATTTGCCAGAGAGATTCTTCAACAGATCATTGATATTGGTTTTCGCGTCGTCCCATTCTTTCTTGGTTCTGTCGACATGACCCTTTGCCTGAGAGGCTGCCTGGGCGACGGTCTCCGACATGTCCGTCAATACATCACCGATTGCTGCCAACCCGGTCTTGGGCTTTAGTTCGCGCAGAATGGCGCCATCAGCAATTGGGCTACCGGGCTCGGGTGGATTACTGATCTCCACCCTGCGCTTGCCCCCGTCCGTGGCTATTTTGGCCATGGCATTGCTCTGTAACGCACTAGTTTTTGCCGGGTCCAACTGCAGTTGCACAATTGCTCCCGGTGTCGCAGGTTCGACAGTGTTCACCGCGCCGATATTTACGCCGTTGAATTCCACGGGATCGCTAGACTGGATCCCTTGCGCATCAGAAAAATTCACAGTCACCTTTATCGGTGAGGGGGCCAGTTCACAACCAGCCCCGGAGATCAGCAAGAACACCCATAGTGGATAAATTACCCGAATATTGTTCGACATAATATTTTTCCTTTCACATAAAATGGTTTAATTCTAATCCGCGGACCACAACCGACCGCAATTAATCGACAGATCGGAGATAGAAGAACGCGAAGTCGGTACCGGTAAAGTGGTAGTCGATCTTGTCAACGATGAGCGAGTAGCGCCGCCCTCCATGGACAAAGCCGATCGCGCCGCCTTGGGGAATCCGCTTGTCCTGCGCCAGCTCCTTGCCGGCAGCATCCAGAATTCGCAATGATTGGATCGCACCAAGCTCGATGTCGCCGATCGCAACCCGCACATCGTGCAATCCGGGGATCGGATACTCACTGCGCTGCTCTACACCAAATGTCTCCCGCTCCTCACCGCTACATCCGGGAAGCAGTGGCGCTAGGGCACAGAGACTGATGAGTAACACTACCCCCGGGGGGAAGGACGATCGTCCATCTTCATTTTTGGCCAAAGCGCGTGGGCTTCCATAAACACCCCAGACCAGCGCAACCCCGAAAAAGTATAAGATCGCGGAGACTTCAAAGATGTGGGTAGACATTTGGCCCTCTCCTCCTCTACGAAGTAAATGCGTTAACTACAACCGCGGCGTAATGCTATCACCAGCACTATCGGATTTCCGTGAAATATTCACAGGGCTCAAGGACTATCAATGACCACAACGTCGGTCAACGTTGCACACGTTAACCAATGCCTTAGTACCCGGGAGGCCGTGGCCTGTTTGCATCTCTTTACTGAAATTCCGGTACCGCCAACAGGCCATCCGCCGCATGGTCGAGCGATCCCATCGCTCCCAATCCTTTTTGTATTTGATCAATTGATATTCCACCCCAGTATCAGGCGAAGTCTTGAGTTCTTTGGCGTTGCCGTCATAGCCATGAGAGCCCCACGCGAATCGCTTGATGGGATCGATTACCATCACCGCATGCCCATCACCGCGCTCAGGATCCCGGTAGACCAAAACATCGCCAATGTTGAGATCACCGTTGTCGCAACGGTTAAACTTATCGGCCATGCGCGAATCCTTCGCCACCATCATGGCGGTGTTTAAAAAACGATTGCTCCGGTTATACGGAAGACCAGAACGAGTGAAGGCGAACCAGATCGCTCGTGAACAATCAATACCGAGTTTCAGATTCTCGGCATCGGTGGGTTTGGTCCAATCATGCTGCTTAAAACCGAAGCCGTCTTCCGCTGAGGCCTGAGCTAACCAATTGGCCTTTTCTAACACTTTATACAGTGCCAAAGTTTCGTCATCTGGGAGATAGGGACGGATGTCGAAACGTTTGATCGTGTACTCTCGAGTTCGAATCGGTTCACTCGTACTCTGACCACCCTTAAGAAAACGCGTGTTGGCTTCCACGCGCATGGGCAACAAACTTAAGGTCCAGGTACTATCCTCCTCTGCATTTTCCTCAACCCGCGCTGTGCCGCGAGTGCCAGTTAGATAGCGATCCAGCGCTCCGGACAGTGCACTCTTGGGCGGCCCGGCAGCGCGAGTTCGCGCAGGACTGGTTAGGAGATGCCAAGCGACAGGATTCTTTTCCTTGGTTCCGAATACCATCACGTGATCCCGGACATCCAACGGCGGCGTTCCCCGGAAGGTCTCGTTGGTCGCGGTAAAGGTCACCTCCTGACCCGGTCTAAGAAGTACCTTGCGGCCATCGTTAGGAATGCCGAAACTGCTCCCGTCTGTCGAGAGTATAACCCCGCCTACTAGCAATGGGGCCGGTGCATTTTTAGCTAAAGCCGCATGGACATTCCATCGTAAGCACAAAGGAATGACCTGCTCCTGATTGGGTTTTGCTTGCTCCCAAGTCCCGCGCGAACATTGATCCTGCTTTGCCGCAGGCCTCAGTTGCACTTGTAAAGTCTGGCCGTCGGTAAACTCATCGCCGCCCTCCCCTTGCAATTGTAGCAGTGCCTTCTGGCGGGCATGCTGCCAGAGACTTTGAACGACATCCTCATCCCTGATATAGGTATTCCGCACTCGGTTCTCAGGGCCCCTCAGCTGAAGAGCGCCATCGCTGCTAAGACCGAGCTCGAAGTCCCCGGCTCCCGTGGTAAGCTCTACGAGCATCTTAGTCTCCGGATCTTGTGCTATAGCCTTGCGCAACAGGTTAGCGCGGTTGACGGGAACCCCTCCCGGTTCCCTGGGCGGTTTGATACGCATTTTTATGCGCAGAAACTCATCCGCCGGGCGAACCGGAATAGCTAAGTCGCCAGCGACAATCTTGGGCGAACCGGGTCGGGATGCAGAAGCATGCGCGGTGGCGTTCAAGCCCGTCATATCATCAACTATTACGGTCGCCTTGGCCTTGGCCGGATCCCGCGTGTCTACCCCGGTAGCAGCGCCGTCATAGATGCGAAGTTCGGCACCTCGCCCCAACCCTGGCATCGGAGGGCCACCAAGTTTTATCGGTGGACCCGTGGCGATCACTTCCCATCCCATCGGTTGCGTGCGGGCCGTGTTGCCGAAGACGGGGCCACTGAGATCGCCCTGAAAGTAGGGTATCTGATAACTGCGGGCTGCGACCAAAGCCGGGATCTGCCGGGCAGCTTGCGTAAAGGTCAGCGGTGTCGGGGAAGTCCTGGATAGTACCTGATAGACAGCATCCGTAAAAATCCCATGACCCGATTCTTCCAAAGCCTGTGTGCCATCGCTCGCGGCGGTAAACACCACCAAACCCGGCAGCGACTCGGGGGCCCATTCTCCTCCGCTGTCCCCAGGGGCATCTACCTCTGCGGGAACATCCGGGGCGGGCTCGACGAAGCGGGCTACCATCGTGCCTGCGTCGCCCCGAGTCGCGGTCCCCGAGTTGCAGGAATCGAGGATCACCGTGATGTTGTGGGTCTTCTCGTGCAAACGTACTAACAATCCATTTAATTCATCGTCTCTCAGGTCGGATATTCTCGTACCGGCTGCACCGTCTGTTCTAGCATCGTGCAGCAGAAAGGTTTCGTCTTGTTCATCGGGTTCATCGCGATTCGTATCCCGCGCCTGGGAGCCATGTCCCGCATAGTAAAAAACAGCCACATCCCTTTTCCGTGCTCGGTCGATAAGGGACTGGTCGAATTTTTCCTTGAAGCGATTGGTCGTCGCCTCTTCGTCAAACAACATGCAGACGTTTTCTTGGGGAAATCCGTAGCCGTTTTTCCCGGTCAGCAACTCGTAGATGCGCCGGGCGTCGTTCGTTGGTCCCTCGAGATCAGGGATCTGATCGCTTTTGTATTGGCCCACGGCAACGATAAGGGCGAGTCGACGGTATCCATCCGTCTCGACAGGCTCCCCTAGATTGCACTTTGGTTTACCCTCCGTTCCCCCAGCTGCCGCGGAGATAGCGCAAGCACCCAACATCATCGCTTGACCAAGGAACAATCCTCTGGATATCCACTTGAGCGTATGCTGATTTGGCATCTTTCACCCTCGTACTAAAGGTTACATGGCTATTGCATGAGGAAATTCGAGAAGCACCCCCCGTTTTGTGACAGCCTGACGCAATTAATATAAACCTACCGCAGGCAAAAAAGTATTGGCTCCTCAGCAGAATTTGTGGGCAAACTCAGGTTCGGGTAGAGCGCCAAGACCCTGCCCGAACCAGCTCGACCATCTTCCACCGGAACTCCGGTGGATATGCAGTGCTTCGTTTCGACATCGTGGACTTCTTCTACCCATAGAGATGAAGGGTCCACGCTAAGTCGGCTTAGAAATAAGCCGTCCCTTCAGGCTCCTTTTTGAATTAAAAAATACTCTTTATTGACATTGGTCCATTTATTTTTGAAAATTGATCGCTTTAGACTTCGGAGGGGTACCCAAGCGGCCAACGGGGGCAGACTGTAAATCTGCTGGCTTATGCCTTCGTAGGTTCGAATCCTACCCCCTCCACCAGGTAGTAGCCGGTAGCGAAGGCGGGGCGAGAAGCGGGTGTAGTTAAATGGTAGAACCTCAGCCTTCCAAGCTGATGACATGGGTTCGATTCCCATCACCCGCTCCAGGTTGACGCCCATATAGCTCAGTCGGTAGAGCACTTCCTTGGTAAGGAAGAGGTCACCGGTTCGAATCCGGTTATGGGCTCCATAAAAGTCGAGCGGTGAGACGAACGAAAGCGGAGAACTGAGTTATGTCCAAGGAGAAATTTCAGCGAACCAAGCCGCATGTGAATGTAGGGACGATAGGGCATGTGGATCATGGGAAGACGACGTTGACGGCGGCGTTGACGATGGTGATGTCGAGGAAGTTTGGAGGGGAGGTCAAG
>JBOIDH010000076.1:0-8551 GCA_050740495.1 Gammaproteobacteria bacterium
TATTCCAGGATGTCTCGCACACGCCCGGCTATAAGCTCACTGTGGATCTCGAGGCGCAGACGCTCGTTACGATGGAGCAACGAGTTATCGACTTCAGCTTCGACCCCGTCATTAAGCGGCGGTTAATGGAAGGTCTGGATGATATCGGCATCACGCTGCAATCGACGGAGCTCATTCGCGCCTACGAGCAGCGGCGCCGTCAGGATGCGCCGTGGCTGTTCTCGGAGGAGATAAGCAGCGCCCACTCGTCCGTCGATTCATTGACAGGGCTGAACGAATAGATTATACACCGGCGGCCTTTCGCGTCCGCGTGACGCTTGAACTTTGTGTCCGGCGGTGCGTCGAAGGTGGTGGCATGTTCCAGGATGTACATGGCTGTTTAACCCGCCAGGGTTGGTGAGAACTTTGTAAAGAAAATTGGAGAAATAAAGCATGCAGATCAATAAAACGCTTATTGCCCGCTTAGCCGTCTCTGGGCTGGTGCTTTCGGGCAACGTAGCGGCCGAGACGGTTGAAGTGAAGGCCTCGGGGATGAAGTTCGATCCCGTGGTCGCATTCGTCAAGGCCGGTGATACGGTGAAGTGGACGGGCCTGCCGACGGCGAGCCATGATGCCGTGGCCATACCTAGCATGATCCCGGAGGGCGCCGAGGTCTTCAACAAGAAGGAAGAGGGGGCGACCGTCACGCTCACCGAAGAAGGTGCCTATGTCTACAAGTGCTCGCCTCACCTCGGCTTGGGTATGGTCGGGGCCATCGTCGTGGGTGACAAGATGCCCGCCAATATGGAGCAGATCCAGAAGAGCCCCGAAAATAAGGGACCGGTCGCGAGAACCGTCAAAGAGCTCGAGAAGGAAGTCGAGGCGAAGTTCGCCAAGTAAGGCGTATGGCAGCGACCGGCTTCTCCCGCGGTCGGTTACCTTCGCGAGAAGAAGCGCTTGTGTCTGCGTGAGACTTCGCATAGACACAATCGCCTGCTTCGTGGGAGCACTTGGGTGAGCCGCAGGAAGCCTGTCTGCAGCGGTCTTTCTCGGGCGCGCTGGTTTTGGGTCGGGGGGATAGTCGCCGGGGCTCTCTGCTCGTCTGCGGCAGTGGCAGTACCCGAGGATCAGGACCAGCGTAAGGCACTCAAGGTTTGCGCGGATCCCTACAGCCTGCCGAGCTCGAACAAGGAGCAGCAAGGCTTCGAGAACAAGATCGCGCAACTCTTCGCCGGCGATCTTAAACTCCCTTTGGAATTCACCTGGTTTCCGCAGCGGATCGGGTTTATTCGTAACACCCTGAGAAGCAATGATGCGGCCGACGGGCGATACAAGTGCGACATCGTGATGGGCGTACCCGCGAACTTTGAGCTGGCGGCCACGACCAAGCCCTATTACCGTTCGACCTGGACCATGGTCTATGTCAAGGGCCGGGGATGGGATGACGTCAAGTCTCAAGAGGACCTCGTCAAGCTCCCGGATGAACGCAAAAAGGCGCTACGGATCGGCCTCTTCGACCGGAGTCCGGCGGCCATGTGGCTCATCAAGAACGACATGATGGAAAACATCATTCCGTACCAAATCATGTCGGGCGATGCCCGTGCCTATCCCGGCGAGATCATCGAGAAAGATCTCGTCAACGACAAAATCAATCTCACCTTCGTTTGGGGACCGATCGCCGGTTACTTCGCCAAGCGAATCCAATCCCCCGAGATTGCTGTCATACCCATGCGCTCGGAACCCGGAATTAGATTCGACTTCAGTATTGCCATGGCGGTGCGCTTCGGCGAGAAGGACTGGAAGCAACAGATTCAAGCGCTCATCGACAAGCACCGTAAAATGATTCGCGGCATATTAGAAGCGTATGGCGTCCCGCTATTGGAAGATTAACGATGGACAAGAGGAGCTTAAATACAATATGTTATAATAATGTTTGAATAGACTTCTTTATACTACGTGACTCAAGCAATTCGGAAAAAAGCGGCGCCGGCGTTCTATATCGCCGGTCCGGTCCTCCGGCACCTCAAAGAAGGGGGGGTGCTGGCGTTGGTTGCCCTCGCGGTTTTCATGTTTACGGCCTTGATTTCCTACCATCCCGCGGATCCTGGCTGGACCCACACCGGGCGAGAAGAGGTCATTTTGAACCGGGGGGGTATCGTTGGAGCGTGGTTCGCGGACATCGCCTTTCACCTCTTCGGCTACCTGGGCTACCTTCTACCGGCCAGTGTGGCATTTACGGCCGGGCTGATTTTTCGTGGTCTGAACAATCACGGTGTCGCCGATTACGTGCATGGGCTCACGCGCTTTGTCGGCTTGTGGCTCATGGTGACCGTGGGCTGCGGCCTGATCTGGATCCATTTTGATGCGGCCGGAGGTTTCCCATCCCACGGCGCCGGATTCGTCGGCAAGGTAGTCGGCAAAGAAGCCGCGGAGATCTTCGGCTCCCTCGGCGCCACGGTGCTGATGCTGGCCATGTTCCTGACCGGGGTGACTTTGTTGACCGGCTTATCGTGGTTCTGGCTCATGGACACGGTCGGAATCGGCATGCTTTGCATAGTGGCAATGGGACGGCGCGCCGCGGCGGCCGTGGCCGACCGCGCCTCCGGGGTGCGGGCGCGTGAGGCGCGCGAGGGGGTCTACGAAGAACAGATCGTCAAGATCGCGGAGCGTCCGAAGCCGCGCATTGAACCCTCCGCGCCGCCCCCGCTCGCGACCCCGCCTCTGCTCAAAGAGCGCCAAACGTCGTTTTTCGATGCACCGAATACGTATCTGCCTCCGATCGCGTTGCTCGATCCTCCGCCTCCGCCGAAAGGAGGATTCTCTACGGAAACGCTCACGGCGATGTCGCGCCAGGTCGAGCTTAAACTGCTGGACTTCGGGATCGAGGTCAGCGTAGTGGCCGTGCACCCCGGACCGGTGATCACCCGCTTCGAACTGCAACCGGCGCCGGGGATGAAAGCCGCGCGCGTCACAAGCCTGTCCCGGGATCTGGCGCGCTCGCTCTCCACCGTGAGCGTACGGGTGGTTGAGGTCATCCCCGGGAAGTCCGTGATCGGGCTCGAGATCCCCAACCACCAGCGGGAACTGGTCAGTCTGCGCGAGATCCTGAGCTCACAGGAATACGAAGCCAATCAATCGGCGTTGACACTCGCGCTCGGCAAGGACATCGGCGGCAAGCCGGTGATCGTCGATCTCGGGCGCATGCCCCACCTGCTGGTCGCGGGAACGACCGGAGCGGGTAAATCGGTGGCCTTGAACGCGATGATCTTGAGCCTGCTGTATAAAGCGCCGGTCAAGGACGTGCGGCTCATCATGATCGATCCCAAGATGCTGGAGCTTTCCGTCTACGAAGGGATCCCCTCGTTGCTCGCCCCGGTCGTGACCGACATGAAGGAGGCGGCCAACGCCTTGCGTTGGTGCGTCGCGGAGATGGAGCGCCGCTACCGGCTGATGGCCACGCTCGGCGTGCGCAATCTGAGCGGCCACAACCGCAAGGTGCAAGAGGCGATCGGCCTGGGCGAACCGTTGCCGAACCCCTTCTTCGGTGATACATCGGACGAAGAGACGCTCGCGGCCTTGCCCAATATCGTGGTCATCGTCGATGAGCTGGCCGATATGATGATGACGGTCGGCAAGAAAGTCGAAGAGCTGATCGCGCGGCTGGCGCAAAAAGCCCGTGCCTCCGGGATACACCTGATTTTGGCCACGCAGCGCCCATCGGTAGACGTGATCACCGGGCTCATCAAGGCCAATATTCCGAGCCGGATCGCGTTTCAAGTGTCCTCGCGCATCGATTCGCGCACGATTCTCGATCAGATGGGCGCGGAGAGCCTGCTCGGACACGGCGACATGCTGTATCTACCTCCAGGCACCGGGGTTCCGGTCAGGGTGCATGGCGCCTTCGTGTCCGATCAGGAAGTGCATAAGGTGGTCGCGCATCTGAAGCACAGCGGTACGCCCGATTACGTGGGCGACATTCTCCGCGGCGATGACGAAGCGGCGGATGACGACGTCGCGGGCCTTGTCGAAGCCAGCGGCGACGTCGATGATCTCTATGACGAGGCGGTGCGTTTCGTGACCGAGACCCGCCGTGCTTCGGTCTCCGGCGTACAACGGCGTCTTAAGATCGGGTATAACCGGGCGGCGCGGATGATCGAGGAGATGGAACGCAGCGGTGTCGTCGGGGCGCTCCAATCGAATGGCTTTCGCGAAGTCTTGGCTCCGCCGCCGCCCAAAGATTAAACATTGCGGCCGGCTCCCGCGGATTAAGAATGCGTTACAGCCTTGTGCTCGCGCTCCTCGGCGGACTATGCATCGCCACGGTAGAGGCTGGCAATGAAGCGACGTTACTCAGCCGCTATCTGGAGGGCCTCGTCACGCTCAAAGCGGCGTTCGAGCAAGAACTTATCGACGAAAGCGGCGTCACCCGCGAGCGCTCACACGGCACATTCTACCTTCATCGTCCCGGTAAGTTTCGCTGGGAATACGATCGTCCTTATCAACAGTCGATCGTGGGTGACGGGCAGCGTGTATGGATCTACGATAAGGACTTGGAGCAGGTGACGGTCAAACCTCTCGGCACGGCCCTGGGCAGCACGCCGGCCTTACTGCTCGGGGGCAACGTGGACCCGAAGGAGGAATTCGTCGTCACTGAACGTGGCGGGCAGGGCGGGATAAGCGTCCTCCATCTGCAGCCGAAACGCGACGAAGGCCAATACACCGAAATTCAACTGAGTTTCGAGGGCTCGATGCTGCGGATGATGGAATTGCACGACAATTTTGGTCAAACCACACGCATCAGATTCGTGACGCAAAATCGGAACGCGGCGATCGAACCGTCGTTGTTCGTGTTTATGCCCCCTCCGGGCGTCGATGTCATCGATGCGGCCGAAGACCTGTGAAACTTCTATCCTAACGCCGGTAATCTGGTACGGCGATCGCTAGCGATGATGTTACCGCCCCGGCCACTGGCGGACCGCATGCGGCCCCGGCACATCGACGCCGTTGCCGGTCAAGAGCATCTGCTCGCTTCCGGGAAACCGTTACGGCTCGCGATCGAGTCGGGGCGTTTGCATTCGATGGTCTTCTGGGGACCCCCGGGGACCGGCAAGACCACCTTAGCGAGGCTCGTTGCATGCCATGCGGATGCCTTGTTTCTGTGCGTCTCCGCCGTGTTGGCGGGCGTCAAGGAGATCCGCGCGGCGATCGAGGAAGCCCGCGCCTTGCGTGAGGCCGAGGGCAGGGGAACCGTGCTTTTCGTCGATGAAGCGCATCGCTTCAATAAGTCACAGCAGGACGCCTTCCTGCCTTTTGTCGAAGACGGCACGATGACCTTCATCGGCGCGACGACCGAGAACCCTTCTTTCGAGCTGAATAACGCGCTCCTCTCACGTCTGCGGGTTTATGTGCTCAAACCGCTTGCGCTTGATGCCATTCGCGCCCTCATCGATCGAGCGCTCACGGATGACATACATGGCGTTGGCGAACGCAAACTGACGATGGCGGCCGAGCTTCGGGACCAACTGGCGGCCGTGGCCGATGGTGATGCGAGACGGGCGCTCAATCTTCTCGAAATCGCCGCGGATCTCACTGGGACCGGCGCCATCGATGCGGCCCTTTTGAAACAAGTGATCGGAAGCGGCGCGCTTAGACGTTTCGACAAGGCGGGTGATGCGTTTTATGACCACATCTCCGCGCTGCACAAGGCGGTGCGCGGATCGGCCCCGGACGCATCTCTTTATTGGTTTGTCCGTATGCTCGATGGCGGCTGCGATCCGCTTTACATCGCACGCCGCGTCGTGCGCATGGCTTCCGAAGACATCGGTAACGCCGATCCGCGGGCGCTGCGGCTCGCGCTCGATGCCTGGGAAACGCAAGAGCGCCTGGGAAGCCCGGAGGGAGAGCTAGCGATCGCCCAGGCGATCGTCTATCTCGCCTGCGCCCCGAAAAGCAATGCCGTCTACAAGGCATTCAATCTAGCGACGGAGGATGTGAAGCGGTTGGGATCGCTCGAAGTGCCATTACACCTGCGGAATGCCCCCACGGGCTTGATGAAGGCGCTGAGTTACGGAGACGGCTACCGCTATGCCCACGATGAGCCGGAGGCTTATGCGGCGGGGGCAAGCTATATGCCGGAGCCGCTTAAGGACAGGCGTTATTACGAGCCGGTGGATCGGGGGCTCGAGATCCAGATCCGGCAGAAACTCGAGCGCCTCCGTGCCTTGGACGCGAACGCCGAGGAGATGAAAAACGAAGGCGATGCCCGGTTTCATTCACGCTAGCGCCCTCGCTTCGATAAGCCTTACGCGATGCTCGATCCCAACCAATTGCGCACCCGATTAAGCGAGACCGCGGCGGCGCTGCGGGCGCGCGGTTTTGAGCTGGCCACGGAGGAGTATCTGCGCCTGGAAACCGAGCGTAAGTCCTTACAGATCGTCACGCAGGAACTTCAACAAGAACGCAACAGTAAATCGAAGGCGATTGGCTTCGCAAAGGCGCGGGGCGAGGACACGCAGGGGCTGCTCGATGAAGTGGCGGATCTCGGCGATCGGCTGAAACAAGCGGAGATCAAACTTGCCGGCGTGCAAAGTCAAATCGAGGCGTTCAGCTTGTTGATCCCGAATTGCCCCCATGCCAGTGTCCCCATCGGGACGAGTGAGCACGACAACCGGGAGGTACGCCGTTGGGGTCATCCGCCCCACTGCGACTTCGATCCCAAGGACCATGTTGATCTCGGGACCGGGCTCGGGGCCATGGATTTTGAAGCGGCCGCGCGCATTGCGAGCGCGCGTTTCGTGGTGCTGTCCGGATCGCTGGCGCGCATGCACCGGGCTCTCATCCAGTTCATGCTGGACGTACACACGCGCGAGCACGGCTATACCGAGGTCTATGTTCCCTACCTGGTCAACGCCCGCAGCATGCAAGGCACCGGGCAACTTCCTAAGTTCGCTCAAGATCTGTTTGCGATTCCGGAACCGGGTTTTTATTTGATCCCGACCGCCGAGGTTCCGGTCACCAATCTCGCCCAGGATCGGATCCTTGAGGCCGCGGAGCTACCGCGGCGCTATGCCTGTCACACTCCTTGCTTTCGCAGCGAGGCGGGTTCGTACGGAAAAGACACCCGCGGGATGATCCGCCAACACCAGTTCGAGAAAGTGGAGCTGGTTCAACTGGTACCGCCCGTGTCGTCGTATGATGCCTTGGAAGCGTTGACCGGGCACGCGGAAATCATCTTACAGCGGCTCGAACTGCACTACCGGATCGTGGCGCTATGCACGGCGGATCTCGGTTTTTCGGCGGCGAAGACCTATGACATCGAGGTTTGGCTCCCCGGACAACAGAAATTCCGCGAGATTTCGTCTTGCAGCAACTTCGAGGCTTTCCAAGCCCGCAGAATCAAGGCGCGGTGGCGTAACCCGGAAACCGGTAAACCGGAGTTTCTACACACCTTAAACGGCTCGGGTCTCGCGGTCGGCAGAACCCTCGTCGCGATCATGGAAAACTATCAGGACGCGACGGGACGCATTCGCATACCCAAGGCATTGCAACCCTATATGGGGGGTATGACGGCAATCGCATAAAAAACCCCAGGGATCTTGCGATCCATGGGGTTTTATGGAGACTAAGCTTGAGTCGTTATTCGTCGCCGGAAAATACGCCCAGCAAATGCAGCAAGCTAGTGAAAAGATTGTAAATCGATACATACAATCCCACCGTCGCCATGATGTAATTGGTCTCGCCTCCGTGGATGAGCTCGCTCGTCTGGTAAAGGATCATCCCGGCCATCAAGGCGACGAACATCGAAGAGACCGCCAGTGCCAGCCCCGGGAGCGAGAAAAAGATCGCGCCCAAACCGGCTAAAAAAGCGATCAACACGCCTGCCATGAGGAAACCGCCCATGAAACTAAAGTCCTTGCGCGTAGTGAGCGCGTAGCCGGAGAGGCCCACGAAGGTGAGGCCGGTGCCGCCCATCGCCATCATCACCAACTGTGTGCCATTCGCAAAGTGATTGACATAGGCGTTCAAGATCGGGCCGAGGGTCAGGCCCATGAAGCCGGTCAACGCAAAGACCGACGCCAGCCCCCACACACTGTTTCTGAGCTTCACTGTCAAGAACAGCAACCCGAAGTAGCCTATTAAAGTGATCATGATCCCGGGGTAGGGGAAATCGAGGGCCATGGCCAAACCCGCCGTCATCGCGCTGAACAGCAGCGTCAGCGACAACAAGGCGTAGGTGTTGCGAATTACTTTATTGGTCGCCAGTACCGACGTTGCAGGTTGGGTTACTGGGTATTGAATCGTTTTCATCAGACGATGTCCTCCATCGATAAAGGGTTTCTCACCTAACTAAGACTTACGGCAGTGGGTAAGGTTCGCTCCAATGATACCGGCAGACGGTAAAAAAGCAACTCCGCCAGGTATTCGTGCGCCGCGGCCTTTCGGTTATGCTGGCGCAAGGAGAGGTGGCTGAGCGGTCGAAAGCGGCGGTCTTGAAAACCGTTGTGGGGCAACCCACCGGGGGTTCGAATCCCTCCCTCTCCGCCATGTATAACAAATAGTTACGCGCGTTGTG
>JBOIDH010000077.1:0-8525 GCA_050740495.1 Gammaproteobacteria bacterium
GCTCACCGCCAGTGCGCGTTGGTCGTCCTTGAACTCGTGCTTCCAGTCGAAGCTCACCTGCGGGACCAGGACGCCGAACCCCGTGTTAATGGTCATCGCCCCTTGGATGCCGACGATGCTCTGGAGCGAAGTCTCGTCGTCTTCATGGAAGGTCAACTCGAGCCCGGTATTTCCGTGCTCCCGATAAGTGTCGAAGCCGTTCCAAACCCAGTCGAGCCCGGTACGCGGCTGGATCCTAAACTCGTTCCAGCTAAAGTCGTAGCCGGCCAAGATCCCGGCCCGGTACTCGTCGCCCGCGTATCCCCCTTCGACGAAGCCTTGCGCTTGAGTAACGATTGGGTCTCCATTTGGGTCAATACTGTCAGAAAAAGACGCGAGCCGATCGCGTTCGTTGTCTTTCCGCGCCCACCCGCCAAGAAGCTGGATAAAGGAGCGGTCCCAGGGCGTTAAGTTAGCGAACGCAAGGATTCCGTACGAATAAGTTTCGAATCCACCGCCGCTGACAAAATCGCCATCGTGGCGGTAATAATCGAAGGCCAGGCCCGCCAAAAGCCAATCGGTGAATTGGCGGTCGGCGCCTACGGCGAGCCGCCAGATGTCCGATTCATAACCGTCTTCAAAGGTCGTGACCTCCCTTTCCAGATCCTCGAATTCGCCCGAAAAGAAGACGTTTACCCCCGATATTAGTTGCGTTACGCTGTCCGCACTGGCCGCGCCATTTTCTGTCTCCTTTTCCTCGCGCTTTCCCCGCAATCGTTTTTCGACGATGCGCGGCAAGACCGTCGGCGTCGCCGCCCCACCGCCCGCAGAGGAGGACCCACCAGAGGTTGCCCCTTGTCCAACTGCAACTGGGACCTGCTGACATAAACCTTGAAGCGGGCCTGTCAGCACCGGGTTTAGTCCGCTAGTAGCATCTGTTTGGGTAACGTCACCGCCTAGCAAGACTGCGCAACGGATGGTATTACCGTTCGCATCTAGCTGCGAAGCTTCAAGCTGTCTTTCCACCGCGTCGTCCAAGGTCTGTGCGTAGACGGGCCCCCATGGCTTTAATACGGCGATTACGGCGACAATAGATAGGGCAATGCTAAACCAAAAGCCCCGCGGCGACGCCACGGGCATGTCGTTTAAGGAGCTGAGTCCTGTGATATTCATAGTGATCCCCCGTCAGAAGTCGCGAAAATCTATTGTTATTTATAAGGTTCAGACTTTAATTTATTATTCTATCGCTAAAATTACTACATGCAAAGTGATTTTACAGGTGTCCTAGAGCCCGTCCCAGTCCGGGCGCAGAGGCATCCCGCTGATCCCGTGACCGACCTCGGTCTTGACCGCCAGGATCTGGTTTACGCGGATCCAATCGCCCACGAAACGCGAGGCTGACCCCGCCAAGTAGAGCCTCCAAACTCGCGCGCGGCCGATCGAGGACGCGGCGACGGCTGCGTCCCACTGGGCTTCGAGATTACGGCACCAGTGTTTCAGCGTGAGCACATAATGCTCGCGTAAATTTTCGAAATGCCGGGCTTCGAATCCCGCCTGTTGCATCGAGGAGAGGACCCTTCCGGCCTCGATCAGCTCGCCGTCGGGAAATACGTAGCGGTTTGCAAAGCCGGACCGCGCCAAGGCCTCGTTCTGGAACGGTCTGCGGTTGATCGCGTGGTTGAGAAAGCGTCCTCCCCGGCGGAGCAACGAGTGAACCTTCCCAAAGTACTCGCTCATGCGGGCAACCCCAACATGCTCGAACATTCCGACCGAGCTGACGGCATCGAAGGGTCCATCGTCAACATCCCGGTAGTCCTGGAATCGGATCTCCACGCGATCGGCCACGCCCTCTCGCCGCACCCAGTCACGGGCATAGTGAACCTGTCGATCCGAGACGGTGATGGCGACCACTCTGGCCCGATAATGTTTCGCGGCGTGTAGGGCGAGGGCGCCCCATCCGCAGCCGATGTCCAAGAGCCGGTCGCCCGGAACGAGCCCCAGCTTGCGGCAAATGAGATCATGTTTTTTCGCCTGCGCCTGGTCGAGGGGATCCGCATCGGACTCGAACACGGCACAGGAATAGGTCATCGAAGGTCCGAGGATGATACGGTAGAAGTCGTTCGACACGTCGTAATGATGAGCGATCGCGGCCGCGTCGCTGGCGCGCGAATGGCGGTCCCGTCGTGGCTTCGCCTCCTCCACGGGCGGTGTGACGGGCCGGAGGTTAGGAAGCCCGATCAATTTCAACGCCATCCACCACTGCCGCGGAGAGAGCCTTATGTTCGGCAGGCGCTTGTGCAACTCGACAAAGGCGTGGATGTCGCCTTCGATCTCAACGTCCCCCGCGACGTAGGCGCGCGCAAACCCTAGTTCGCCGCGAGAGGTTGCGATCCGGCGCAGAGCATTCTTGGAACGAATGACGAGGGTTGCCGGCGCTTGGATCGGCCCCATCACCGTGCCGTCATAGGCCCGGACGCCAATCGGAAGGTCTGGACCGAACAGGTCTTCTATAAATTGCTGAATCTTCATATGAATGTATGAATGGCGGCTGGTCTTGAAATATCACTTTCTTATATATCAAGACGTGACCCCTTGTGACCTCGATAGGAGTTCTTCAGTCTTGCGGCGCCCGATCTCGATGAGCTCCCGCGCGCGGTGGAATTCGTGAAAGGCGCAGGCATTGGCCGGGATCTCGATGTAGAGATCCGGCGAGTAGGCAGCGAGCCGAAAACGAGCGATGACATGTTGCATCATGTCCATCGATCGGCCGGCGATCTCGATGAGACTCAGATCGCCGGGATCGCGCTGTTCGCGGCGCTGATAGAGCGCCTCGATGTAGCGCGCGATGCGCTGGTGGTAGAAGCTAAAGGGCCTCTCGGGCGCCGGATCGGCGCGGTTAAGCTCGGGGTCCGGCGCGCCGTTGAGACTGACCGCGACGGTGAGGTCGTTGTGATCATGCAAGGTCGCAGCGATCGGGATCGGATCCAACAACCCGCCATCGACGAGCAGCATGCCTTGATAGTCGAAGGGCGTAAAGATGGTCGGTATGGACATCGACGCTCGCACGGCATCAAACAAGGGTCCGCGGCGCAGCCACACCTCCTTGTGGGTGCGCAGATCCGTCGCCACGGCCGTGAAGCTCACCGGTAGTTCTTCGATATTGCGGTCGCCGATGAGATCGCGCAACAAGTTGATGATCTTCTCACCCTTGAATAGGCCCTTGCGGTCAAACGCGAAATCGAGCAGCCGGATCACGTCGCCGCGTTCGAGCGCCGTGACCCAGCGGGTATAAACATCCAGCCGCCCGGCAGCGTAAATCCCGCCTACCAGCGCACCTATGGACGTGCCGGCAATCGAGCGGATATCGAAGCCGTTGTTCACGAGCGCCTGGATCACGCCAATATGCGCGAACCCGCGCGCCCCGCCGCTGCCGAGGATCAATGACACGGTGCGCGGCGCGCTCATAACAAGCGTACGGCAGGCAACCGCGTGCCGGACTTGATGCATGCCAGGATCGGTGCGCCGCGGAAGATCTTGCGTCTAGCGGTGGTAGGGTAGGGATAACTCATGAACCGCATCGACCAGGATCCGGACGTGGTCTGGATCGACCTCCGGCTCGATCCCGTGTCCCAGGTTGAATACATGGCCCGCGCCTTGACCGTAGCTCGCGAGAATCGCGGCCGCCTCCGTGCGTATCCGCTCGGGCGTCGCGAAGAGCACGGCCGGGTCTAGGTTACCTTGAAGGGCGAGACGCTGGCCGATGCGCCGTCTCGCCTCGCCGATATCGATGTTCCAATCGATGCCGACGGCATCACAATCGCTCTCGGCCATCGCCTCCAGCCAGCCGCCTGATCCCTTGGTAAATACGATGACCGGGATCCGCTGCCCGTCGTGCTCGCGGCGCAGCGCGGCCAGCACCTGCCGCAGGTAACGCAACGAGAATTCATGGAAAGCCGCCGCCGTTAGCATTCCGCCCCAAGTGTCGAAGATCATGAGCGCCTGGGCGCCGGCGGCCGCTTGTGCATTGAGATACTCGGCTACCGCCCGCGCCAGCGTATCGAGCAGCCGGTGGGCGCTCCGCGGCCTATCGTAGATCAGGCCTTTTATACGCCGGAAGGCTGTGCTGCTCCCGCCTTCGACCATATAGGTTGCGAGCGTCCACGGACTCCCGGCGAAGCCGATGAGCGGTAGCTTGCCGTCGAGCTCCTTGCGGATGAGCCGGATGGCCTCCATCACGTAGCGCAGATCTTGCTCGGGATCGGGTACCGCCAGGGTGTTGATGTCTCCTTCGGTACGCACGGGGCGCGCGAAGCGCGGGCCGATCCCTTCTTGCACCGTGAGGCCGAGTCCCATCGCATGCGGAATCGTAAGGATGTCTGAGAACAAAATGGCGGCGTCCAGCGGGAAGCGCGCAAGCGGTTGCAGCGTCACTTCGCACGCTAGCTCCGGTGTCGTGCACAAGGTCATGAAGTCCCCGGCCCGCTCGCGGGTTTCACGGTATTCCGGAAGGTAGCGCCCGGCCTGGCGCATGATCCAGATCGGTGTGACATCGACCGGTTGGCGCGAGAGCGCGCGCAGCAGCCGATCGTTCTTCAGTGACGGCATCGAGCTTCCCTAAGCGGGTTCGTGTGTGAACCGCGCCTAGTCCTACTGTGTCACAAGTCGATCAAGGGATGCCATGCGAGGCGGAATCGGGCGAGAAAGCGGAGTTTACACGGCAGTAAATGAGCATTTCGAGCCAGATTCCAACGAAGCAGAGCGCCCTTCAGCGGGTTGTGACACAGTAGGACTATGGCGTTGGGATTATGAAACCGGCGCCGGCAGGTCCGAACCTCCCATCAAGAAGCTGTCGATCCCGCGCGCCGCCGATCGGCCTTCCGCGACGGCCCAGACGATGAGCGACTGGCCACGCTGCATATCGCCCGCGGTGAACACGCCGGGCGCGCTGGTCATCCAGTTCTTGTCGCGCCGGACATTGCCCCGCTCGGTGAGCTGCACCCCGAGCTGCTCCAGCATCCCGGGTTTCTCGGGACCGGTGAAGCCCATCGCCAGCAGCACCAGATTGCAGGGCAGCTCGAAACCCGATCCCGCGATCTCCTTGAAGCTTGGCCGGCCATTGACTTGTTCGATTCCGACTTGAACAAGCTCCAGCGCCTTGACGTGGTCTCGCGCGCTGCCGTGGAAGCGTTTCGTCGAGACAGAATAGACCCGTTCACCGCCTTCTTCGTGCGCGGACGACACCCGGTAAACATTCGGCCACAGCGGCCAGGGATTGTCCGCGGCGCGCTGCGCCGGGGGTCTGGACAGAATCTCGAGTTGGTGCACCGAGGCCGCGCCTTGGCGGTGGACGGTGCCCAGGCAGTCGGCGCCGGTGTCGCCGCCGCCGATGATGACGACGTGCTTAGCGTGCGCCGTGATGACCTCGGCATCCGCCATGACATCCCCTTCGCACCGGCGGTTTTGTTGAGCGAGATACTCCATCGCGAAATGAATTCCCTTGAGATCGCGCCCGGGAACCGGCAGATCACGGGGGGCGCACGCACCGCCCGCGAGCAGGATCGCATCGAACTCCCGGCGCAACTCCTCGGCCGGGACATTGTGCCCCACATGTGCGTTCACCCGAAACTGTACGCCTTCCCGCTCGAGCTGCCGCAAGCGCCGGTCGAGCACGCGCTTCTCCATCTTGAATTCCGGGATGCCGTAGCGCAGTAGGCCTCCGATCCGATCGGCGCGCTCGAATACCGTGACCGCATGCCCGGCGCGCCGCAACTGTTGGGCGGCCGCCAGCCCAGCCGGCCCGGAGCCGACTACGGCGACCCTTTTACCGGTTTCGAATCTGGGAGGGACGGGCTCGACCCAACCTTCGGCAAACGCCCGGTCGATGATCGTGAGCTCGACCGCCTTGATCGTCACCGGATCGTTATTGATACCGAGCACGCAGGCGCCTTCGCAGGGGGCGGGGCACAGGGTCCCGGTGAATTCCGGAAAGTTATTGGTCGCATGCAAGCGGTCTATGGCCTCGCGCCAAAGATTTCGATAGACGAGATCGTTCCAATCCGGGATCAGGTTGCCCAAGGGGCAGCCCTGGTGGCAGAACGGGATCCCGCAATCCATGCAGCGCGCGGCTTGCTCTTTGAGCACTTCCTGGGGCCAAGGCGACATGACCTGACCCCAATCATGGACGCGGCTCTGGATCGGGCGGTACGGTTGCTTCTGGCGCTTGTATTCTACGAATCCGGTCACCTTACCCATGAGCGGCTTCCATGACGGCCTGTTCTTCCGGGACGCCTGTGGCTTGCGCTTTAACTATGGCCGCCAGCACTCGTTTGTAGTCCTTAGGCATGATCTTCACGAATTTTCTCTGCATGGACGTCCAGTTAGCCAGGATTTTCCGCGCGACGCTGCTCTGGGTATAGCGGGCATGGCGGTGGAGCATGTCCTTGATGCGGTCAATCTCCGCGGGATCGGTTAAGGGTTCGAGATCGACCATGCCGGGGTTGCAGCGGCGTTCGAAGCCGCCGTCGAGATTGAGCACGTAGGCGGTGCCGCCCGACATCCCGGCCGCGAAGTTGCGCCCGGTGTGTCCCAGCACCACGACGCGGCCCCCGGTCATGTACTCGCAGCCGTGGTCTCCGACCCCCTCGACCACGGCGAGCGCGCCGCTGTTGCGTACCGCGAAGCGCTCGCCCGCGATGCCGCGTATATAGACTTCGCCGCCGGTGGCCCCGTAGAGCACCACGTTACCGACGATGATATTATCCTCGGCGACCAAGGTGGAATGCCGCGGCGGGTGGAGTATGATCTTGCCCCCCGACAGACCCTTGCCGAGGTAGTCGTTGGCGTCGCCCTCGAGGGCCATGGTCACGCCGCGCGGCAGGAAGGCTCCGAAGCTTTGGCCCGCCGAACCCGTGAAGTGGATGCGTATGGTGTTGTCGGGCAGGCCTTCGGCGCCGTAGCGGCGCGTGATCTCGTAGCCGAGGAGGGTGCCTACGGTGCGGTTGATGTTGCGGATCGGCAGAATGATGTTGAGCGGTTTTCGCTCCTCCAGCGCCGCCCGGCAAAGCGGGATGAGTGTTATTCTATCCAGGGATTTATCGAGCCCGTGATCTTGCTCCCGGATCCTGCGAATCGCGACCTCCGGGCCCATCCGCGGCTGGTGCAGGATCTGCGAGAAATCCAAGCCTTTCGCCTTCCAGTGCACGATGGCCTTCTTCATATCCAGCTTGTCCACCCGTCCGATCATCTCGTCCACGGTACGGAAGCCGAGCCGTGACATGGTCTCGCGGATCTCCTGGGCGATGAAACGGAAAAAGTTTTCAACGAATTCAGGCTTACCGTTGAACTTTTTGCGAAGCTCCGGATCCTGGGTCGCGATGCCGACCGGACAGGTGTTGAGGTGGCAGACGCGCATCATGATGCAACCCGCGACCACGAGCGGCGCGGTCGAGAAACCGTATTCCTCGGCGCCGAGGAGCGCGGCGATCACCACATCGCGTCCGGTCTTGAGTTGGCCGTCGGTCTGCACCACGATGCGATCGCGGAGCTTGTTCATGACCAATACCTGCTGGGTTTCCGCGAGACCGAGCTCCCAAGGCACCCCGGCATGCTTGAGCGAGGTTACGGGCGAGGCCCCGGTGCCTCCGTCGTAGCCCGATATCAGTACCACATCGGCGTGCGCCTTGGCGACGCCGGCGGCGATGGTTCCCACACCCACCTCCGCCACGAGCTTGACGTGGATGCGCGCTCGCGGATTCGAGTTCTTGAGATCGTGGATGAGCTGGGCGAGGTCCTCGATCGAGTAGATATCGTGGTGCGGGGGCGGTGAAATCAAACCGACCCCGGGTGTCGAGAAGCGCACCTTGGCGATCCACGGATAGACCTTGTGGCCGGGCAACTGTCCGCCCTCGCCGGGCTTGGCGCCTTGGGCGATCTTGATCTGGATGTCATCGGCATTGACGAGATACTCGCTGGTGACGCCGAAGCGGCCCGAGGCCACCTGTTTGACGGCGCTGCGGCGCAACTCTCCGTTCGCATCGGGCTTGAAGCGCGCCGGATCTTCGCCGCCCTCGCCGGTGTTGGATTTGGCGCCCATACGGTTCATGGCGATCGCGAGCGTCTCGTGCGCTTCTTGGCTGATCGAGCCATAGGACATCGCGCCGGTCGCGAAGCGCTTGAGGATCGATTCCGCCGGCTCCACCTCTTCCAGCGGGATTGGATTTTCCGCAAGCTTGAATTCGAACAAGCCGCGCAGGGTCGCCAGGTTCTCGTTCTGTTCGTCAACCAAGCGCGTGTACTCTTTGAACACTTCGTATTGTCCGCTACGCGTCGCATGCTGAAGCTTGAAAACCGTCTCGGGATTGAAGAGATGGTACTCGCCATCGCGCCGCCACTGATACTCGCCGCCCCAGTCGAGATCGGTCTTCCCGGCCGGCCGCTCCGTGAACGCGCGGTGGTGGCGCAGCGCGATCTCCTTGGCGATCACCTCGATCCCAATCCCGCCGATACGCGACGCGGTCCGGGTAAAGTAGGCCTCGACCAATTCCCGC
>JBOIDH010000078.1:0-8521 GCA_050740495.1 Gammaproteobacteria bacterium
GTGTGTAAGGTACCGAAAACCAGATGCCCGGTCTCGGCCGCCGTGAGCGCCAGCCGGATGGTCTCGAGGTCGCGCATTTCACCCACGAGGATCACATCGGGGTCCTCGCGGAGCGCCGAGCGCAGCGCCTCATTGAACCCCAGGGTGTCGCGGTGCACCTCGCGCTGGTTGATCAAGCATTTCTTACTCGTATGCACGAACTCGATCGGATCCTCAATGGTGAGAACGTGACCGTACTCCTGCTCGTTGACGTGATTGACCATCGCGGCCAGGGTCGTGGATTTGCCGGAACCCGTGGGTCCCGTGACTAAGACCACGCCGCGCGGATAGTCGGCGATGTCCTTGAATATCTTCGGCGCCTTGAGATCTTCGAGGGATAGTATGTCGGTGGGAATGGTACGGAAAACGACGCCCGCGCCCCGGTTCTGGTTGAAGGCGTTGACGCGAAAACGCGCGAGGTTCGGGATCTCGAAAGAGAAGTCGCATTCCAGGAACTCCTCAAAATCCTTTCGCTGCTTGTCGTTCATGATGTCGTAAACGAGGCCATGCACGACCTTGTGCTCCAGGGCGGGGACATTTATTCTACGGATGTCGCCATCCACGCGTATCATCGGAGGGAGGCCCGCGGAGAGGTGTAGATCGGAGGCGCCGTTCTTCACCGAAAAAGCAAGTAGTTCACCGATATCCATTGATTACTCCCCGTCGTATTCTGGAACTTTTGGCTCGCCGTCAACGTATCCCGCGCTTTGGCGTCGGAATTTAAAGCTAACGCCGCATGTATCGACACATGATTCCATTTCTTTGATGACGCTGACGCACACTCAACCGCTGCGCCGTATGAGACGCTCCGGAGCGCGCTCATTTTGTTGCTGTACTCGTCGAGGATGAGACCAGCGCTCCAGAATCATTATAGAACCCAAACTGGCCTAACATGCGGCTCACCGCTATTGCAATGCTGAGATCCCGTATCACCGCTACGGCACGACGCTTTGGCCGAGCGCCGAGCAGCGTGAGCCTGATCGCTGTTAGTAAAACGCGAACGAGCTCGGAAATACTCGCTCTCGCTGCCCACGGTCAACGCCTGTTCGGAGAGAACTATCTGCAAGAAGCCTTGCCGAAAATGCGTATGCTCGCCGGTCAACTCCTCGAATGGCACTACATCGGCGCTCTCCAGTCGAATAAAACCCAGGAAATCGCGCACGGTTTCACCTGGGTCCATAGCATCGAGCGGGCAAAGATCGTACAGCGGCTCAATGAGCACCGGCCGGCTTACCTCCCCGCATTAAATGTATGTATACAAGTTAATCTCAACGCTGAAACTACAAAATCAGGGGTGGTCTTACGTGATTTACCGGCCTTAGCGCGCGAGGTATGCGCCTGCCCACGCTTACGATTGCGCGGCCTCATGGCCCTCCCAGCGCCGAGTAAGCGCTTCGATGAGCAACGCGCTAACTTTCGCGCGCTGGCCGAGCGGTATCATGCATTACGCGCCGAAGGCATCGACCTCGACACCTTGTCGATGGGGACATCGGAGGATTTCGAAGCCGCAATCGCCGAAGGCGCGACTATGATACGCATCGGGACGGCTTTATTTGGCCCCGGCGGCGAAGCCACGCCCAAGGCATGAAGGGATTGTGATCTTATTCGGCGGTATTGATACACTTTTAGGGCGTGGCGCGATCCGTTGCCTGCCACCAACGGGTGCATGAGCATGCTTGAGGACCGACGCGGCAATCGGCGCCGCTTCTTGTGCCAACCCCGTCGCCGGGGTTCTCGCGGCGTGGTATTAGAAACCATCAATAAAAAAAGCGGATGTGATGATACAAGGTACGATAGCTCTTATCGGGTGCGGCAATATGGGTAGGTGCTTGCTCAGCGGTTTGATCGCCGACGGCTACTCGATCCAACGCTTGCGTGTCTCCGACGTCAGTGCGGACCGATTGCGGTTGATTACAAACCGCTTCCCCGTCTCAACGAGTACCGACAACACGCGCATCGTCCAAGGCGCCGACGTCGTGGTGCTTGCGGTTAAGCCTGAGGTGATGAAGACGGTCTCCACAACGCTTGCGGCGGCGATCCGGCGGCAGCGCCCGCTGGTGATCTCGATTGCCGCCGGGATCACCACCCGCTCGTTATCGCAGTGGCTCGGTCCCGAGGTTGCCATCGTGCGCGCGATGCCCAACACGCCGGCCTTGGTGGGTAGCGGCGCGACAGCATTATTCGCCAACGAATTCGTGCAAGAACAACAACGCGAGATCGCCGAGTTAGTGCTCCGCGCCGTCGGACTTACCGTGTGGCTGGACAAAGAAACCCTCATGGATGCGGTCACCGCTGTCTCCGGCAGCGGCCCTGCCTATTTTTTCCTGCTCATGGAACTGGTGGAGCGATCGGCCATCGGGATGGGCCTGCCCAGCGACCTGGCGCGCCTGCTGACCCTGCAAACGGCGTTCGGCGCGGCCAAGATGGCGCTCGAAGCGAGTGTGGATACGGCTAGCCTGCGTAACCAAGTCACCTCCCCGGGCGGCACGACTGAACAAGCCATCCGGGTTCTTCAGGACGCCGGCCTCAGCAGCATTGTCGATCAAGCACTGAAGGCGGCGCAACGGCGCTCCCAAGAATTAGCCAAACTGTTTGGAGAATCCTAATGGCGGCAACCTATTTCACCGACGCCGGCACATTTCTAATCGAGTCCTTGTTCGGCCTCTATATTCTCACCATCATGCTGCGCTTTTTATTTCAGTGGCTGCGCGCCGATTTCTATAACCCGATCTCACAGTTTGTCGTCAAAGCCACGGCGCCGTTGCTGCGTCCTTTGCGGCGTTGGATCCCGGGTGTGGGGGGTATCGACATGGCCGCGGTGATTTTGATGTTGACCTTGCAAGGAATCGAGATTTGGGTCGTTTATGTCATGCGTGGATATCATCCCTCGCTGGGTGGTTTATTGCTTTCATCGACGGCGGAAATACTGCGGCTTTTGGTCTATGTGTTCCTGATCGCGGTCTTTGCCCGGGTCATCGTGAGTTGGATGAACCCCGACGCGTACAACCCGGCGATTGTGTTGCTCGACACTCTTTCCGAACCGTTGCTTGCGCCCGCCCGGCGCTTGCTACCCCCGCTCGGAGGCTTGGATCTCTCGCCGGTGGTCGTGTTGATTGCGCTGCAGATGGTTTTGATGTTATTCATCGCCCCGTTGATGGATCTGGGCCACAGTCTTTTATGAAGCCTATCAAGCACCCGGGTGGTGCGGGTCCGATCCAGGCACGTGATTAGCCGGCGCTCGCGCGCAGCCCCGACGCGCGGTCGCCTGTCCGCCGATCACCCTGACCCGAACGGCGCGGCCAGAACAGGGTGGATTCAAATCGTGATCTTGTAGTCCATGAGCAGCGGCGCATGATCCGAGAAGCGCTGTTCCTTATAGATCTGGGCCCGCTTGACCAACGGCGCTAAGCCCGGCGTGACGATCTGATAATCGATACGCCATCCCACGTTCTTCGCCCAGGCCTGGCCACGGTTTGACCACCAGGTGTACTGCTCCGGCGCCGGATTGAAACACCGAAATGCATCGACGAAACCCAATTCGGTAAACACCGCGTCTAGCCATGCCCGTTCCTCCGGTAAGAATCCGGAATTTTTCTGATTGGAGCGCCAATTCTTCAAATCGATGGGTTTATGGGCGATATTCCAATCCCCGCACACAATGTAATCCCGTTTCTTACGCCGCATCGCGCGCAATACCTCCATGAATCGGGCGAGGAAATCGAACTTCGCTTGCTGGCGCTCCGCGCTCGATGATCCTGAGGGGACATACACTGAAATCACGCTCAATGGCCCGTAATCGGCTTGCAAGAAACGGCCTTCCCGGTCAAAGTCGGCCCATCCTAGGCCATGAGTTACTTTGTCAGGCGGTCTACGCAGGTACATCGCGACGCCGCAATACCCCTTCTTCTCAGCATCACAAAAATACGCGCGGTAGCCCTGAATAACAGTGATTGCCTCCTGGAGATCACCCGCATGCGCCTTGGTTTCTTGAAGGCACAGGATGTCTGCCTTTTGCGTGGGCAACCACTCGAACAAACCCTTGCGGTGGGCGGATCGGATCCCGTTTGCATTTAGAGTAATAATACGCAACATGGAGCCCTAAGAGCCGGACTTTAGCATATTCCAGCGGCGTTTTGCTGCGATAAAATCCAATCATAATTAACTCATAGGCATATAATTCCCAATAATTACGCGGCGTAGTCATCGCCTTGAACCGCATGGAACGGGGCTCCGGAGGTACACTGTCCGCGATCGAAGAAATCAAGAAGCCTTATCACCTGCCGATCACTAGCATCGTGATTCTCGATGCTATCATCGAGCGGCTCGAGGGCTCGCCGGCGTACCAAGAGCCCCTAGCGCAGATGCGGGCTTACCAGTCTAATCGTTTTTGATAGGCATCAGTATGGGACAATATTATCGCAACCTCTATCAGCTTCTAGCGTTGGTTCTGGTAAGCAGCATCAGCGTCGAGGCGAACGCTGGCATCAAGTGCTGGACAAATAAGGAGGGAGTCCGCGAATGCGGGAACGCCGTACCCGCCGAATACGCCCAGCAAGGACACACCAGATTCAACGCCCAGGGAGTTGCGGTAGGCCATAAAAAACGCGCAAAATCGCAAGTGGAGTTTGCCGAAGAAGAACGCATCAAGAAGCAGAAAGCGGAAGAAGATCGCAAGCGTCAAGAAGCCGAAAAGGCCGATCGCGTACTCCTGGACACCTTCAGTAGCGAAGACGATTTGGTTTTCGCGCGCGAGGGCAAGGTGTCCGCGATCGAAGCACAAATTCAACTTACTGAATCGCATATTGAAAAAATACAGGCTAACCTCGATCGAATGATTGCGATTGCGGCGGACCTAGAACGCCGTGGCCAGAAACCCTCGGAACAGGCGATGGCCGATATCGAAAAGGTACGCGCTCAGGTTGCGGAAAACCGCTCGTTTATCGAGACAAAAAGGAAAGAGCAAGAAAGCGTACGGCAACAGTACGCCACCGACATCGAGCGGTTCAGGAAGCTCAGCGGAATACGGTAACCAACGACTTCCCAACTCCCGCCGGTTTCAGTTTTTATTTTCATCCCCCCGGTTGCGCGCGCCGGGGCTGACGAAGTGGCGGCTATGGATCAGCGTACCGACGCCTTGATCGGTAAAGATCTCCAGTAGCACGGCATGCTCGACGCGCCCGTCGATGATATGGGCGCTCTTGACACCTGTTGCTACCGCGTCCGCGGCGGCCCGTAGTTTGGGGAGCATGCCGCCGCTGACTGTACCGTCGGCGATAAGCTCGTTGACCCGGTCAATAGTAAGGCCTGTCAACAGGTGGCCTTGGCGATCCAACACCCCGGAGGTGTTGGTGAGGAAAATAACCTTCTCCGACTTTAGAACCTGCGCCAGTTTCCCGGCAACTAAATCGGCGTTGATGTTGTATGACTGGCCATTATCGCCCACCCCGATGGGCGCGATGACCGGAATAAAGTTGCCTTTGATTAACATGTCCACGACCGCCGTATCGATACTGGCAATCTCTCCCACGTGACCGATGTCAATGATCTCGGTGGCCTGCATGTTGGGGTCATTGCGGGTGAAGGTGAGCTTACGAGCGCGGATGAGATCACCATCCTTCCCAGTGAGGCCGACGGCGGTCCCTCCATGCTGGTTGATGGAATTAACGATTTCCTTGTTGACGAGACCCCCGAGCACCATTTCCACGATATCCATGGTTTCATCGTCCGTGACCCGCATCCCACCGACAAAGGTACTCTCTTTTCCTAAGCGCCGTAGCAACTGAGCGATCTGCGGTCCCCCGCCGTGAACCACGACGGGATTAATCCCAACGAGTTTCATTAATGCGATGTCGCGGGCGAAGCCGCTCTTTAAAGCCGGGTCGACCATGGCATTACCGCCATATTTTATGACGACCGAGCGGCCCGAAAAACGGCGTATGTATGGCAGCGCTTCTGAGAGAACGCGTGCGATCTGGATCGGGTCGATAAATTGAGATGCCATGCTGTGCGCTCTCGCGGACGCCGGTTGAGCTTCCTCCGCAAACAACCTCTAGAACGGTAACTGAAGGCCCGGATCCAAGGCCTGGATTCGATGCCGAAACTCGGTTTGCACCCGCTCTAACGCCGCGGGGTTGTCGCCCTCGAATCGCAACACCAAACAAGGCGTCGTATTGGAGGGCCGTATGAGGCCCCACGCATCCGGCCAGTCAACCCGCAGGCCATCCACGATAGTGATTTCCGCGCCGTCGAATACGGCGGCCTCGCATAATCGCGCCATGAACCGGGCATGGTCGCTCTCTGGCATATCGATCTTGAGCTCGGGTGTGGCCAGACCGCCGGGCAGTTCCGCGAACACCTGCGCCGGCGGGCGCCCGTCCTGCACCAGAATTTCCAGCAATCTGGCCGCGGCATAAAGCGCATCGTCGAAACCGTACCAGCGCTCTTTGAAGAATATATGGCCACTCATCTCACCCGCAAGCGGCGCGTCGGAAACGCGCATCTTGGCTTTGATCAATGAGTGCCCGGTTTTCCACATGACGGGCTTACCACCGTGCTCCTCGATGACCCGCCGCAAGTGCCGGCTGCATTTGACATCGAAGATGATCTCCTTGCCGGGGTTGCGCGCCAGCACATCACGCGCGAATAACATCATTTGCCGATCCGGCCAAATAATATTACCCTCGCCATCGACGACGCCCAGGCGATCGCCGTCGCCATCGAAAGCAAGCCCAAGATCGGCGCGCTCCGCTTTAACGGCGGCTATCAAATCCCGAAGATTGTCAGGTTGCGCGGGATCCGGATGATGGTTGGGAAAGGACCCGTCAACCTCACAATAAAGCTCAATAACATCGTGGCCAAGAGCAGTCATGAGCCTAGGCACCAGCATACCTGGAACTCCATTTCCGCAATCAACGACGAGCTGCAAGCCATTGCTGAGGGATACGCCGATCGAGTCGGTTACTTGTTGGACGTAAGCAGGCACAACGTCCTGAGTTACCACGGTGCCCGCGCCGCGCGTGAACCCCTGGCGGCGGATGCGGTCTCGAATCGATGTAATCGCCTCTCCTGACAGCGCCTGACCGCCCATCACGATTTTTAAGCCATTGTAATTTGGGGGGTTATGGCTCCCCGTGAGCATGATTCCACTCTGGGTATTGAGATAGTGGGTTGCGAAATAGAGTACCGGCGTCGGCACCATACCGATATCGATGACATTTCGCCCGCTATCGCGGAGGCCCCTTTGGAGCGCCGCGGCCAGCGCCGGGCTCGAAACTCGTCCGTCACGCGCCACGACCACTTCCGCCTGACCTAAATCGCTGGCTTCACTCCCTAATGCTAATCCGATCTTGTAGACGGTTTCCTCTGTCAAGGTCTCAGCGACGATTCCGCGTATGTCGTAAGCGCGGAAGATCGAGTCGGGAACGGAATGGTCTGAAGCCGCGCCGCTTGGCTCGGTGGGCACGGGATCGAGATCGAAATCCACGCTTGGGAGCTGGACAACGGATCCCAAGTCCAAGGCCGAGAGCGGGAGCGTATCCTCTGCCGGATCATCGGATTCGGGCGTCGACGGCTCCGCGGACAAAGGCGTCCTGGCTTGAGCAGTCTCTCCCGTGGCCGGGGCGTCGGCGTAGTCGATCGCCAGGGGAACCGTGTCGTCTAAGGGATCCGTCGGCATGATATTCGGCGGCTTTGGGGCGCGCGCCGGCAGGGATAAATCGGGGACCAGATGCTCCACATGCGGGTGTTCGCCATTGATAATCGCTCTTAGCGCACCCTGATACACCGGCGGCATTTCACTCACAGGCGGCCGGGCCCGCTTTTTCGCGAACACCACCGCCCCGATAGTACCCAAAACCACAACTCCGGCCCCTAGAAACAAGAGCAGGTTTCCAGTGAACGGCGCATCGGTATTCCACACCCTCTTAGAAACCGTGGGCGGCCAATAGGCCAGTACCCACTGCGTCCCCGCGACCGCAACCTGGCTCCGGGCCGCGGTACCGGCGGCGGTCTGCGCAGTACCGAGCTTAGCTAAGACCGTAGAAGCGGCTGGCCCAACCTGCCTCAACTCGATATAAGCGCCGTCTAAGCGCAAGGGCTTCACAAGCGCATCCAGCACCGCGATGTCCAGACTCGCGTGAATCGATCCTAAAAACACACCATCGGCGTCGCTGACCGGTTTCACCAGCGCGACCTGCTGTTGGGCGCCGCCAAGAAAATGGACTTCCGCATTCGGGGCGAGCTGGGTACGCTCCGCATGGCGCAGCATCGCGACTGACGCGTACCCGAGCGCGGGCGTCGCTTGCTCATCGACTTGAATCTGGCCGGCGCGCACGAACCTTACTCTAAGCGCGTATGGAAGTTGCGTCTGCCGGGCACGCTGGTCCAGCGCCCCTGAGTCAGGATTTTTAAAGGCAGCGATCAGTGCTTCATCGCGGCTCAGCGCATCTAGGAGCTCAATCTGCTGCCTGAAGCGACCTCCGAC
>JBOIDH010000079.1:0-8515 GCA_050740495.1 Gammaproteobacteria bacterium
TTCAAGGCCTTCGCGACAGGGTCAATGTCCTTGCGCTGCTCATTCTCGATGATTTGCAGCGCTGTCGCCTGGTCATCGGTCAGATCCTTCACAAGGGCCGGGATCGTGGTCAGGCCGGCCATGATGGCGCCGCGACAACGCCGCTCCCCGGCGATGAGCTTGTAGCGGCCAGTCAAGACTGGGCGCACTACGACAGGCTGAATGACCCCTTGTTGGCGGATTGAGTCTGCAAGCTCTTGGATGTCTTCTTCGTCGTCTGTGCCGCGACCGTTCTCGGGATCGGCGTCGATGAGATCGAGGGGTAGCTCAACGCTGCGAGCGTCATCTGCGCGATGCGCGAGGGGAACGGTCGGGTGTATAGCCAGTGTGTCGGGTACCTTAGTTGATCCTCTGCCGAACAGGTTAAACATGGGAACCTCCTTCAGAGTTTACGTCGCAGAGTGCGCTCGAATGCCGCGGTCAATCATCCAAGGGGATCCGTGGCGGCCGGTAGTGCTGTTGGCACTCGTCGACGCTACGCACATACTTAGCACCGCTGGCGATGGCCCGTAGCGGAACGAGGATGACCCGCAATAGAACAACGACAAATGCAGTGATGATCCGCAAGGTGATGTAGAGGTACTTTTTCATGTTTGCCCCTGTGAGCGAGTGTGTTTCACAAAACCGGTACACACGAGCGAGCACGGGGCGCCTATCTACTTCCCCGCAAGACTCTGAGCGCCCTTGTGCCACCACTGGCCGCTATCGATGCGGCGGCAACTGCCCAACCGGCGATGTCCACGTTGATGAATGACCCCCCGACGATCTGACTCGTCAGCCAGCCGCTATAGGCGAGTGAGAACAACCCGACCCCGATAATGGCGCAGGCCTTGCCGATTTCACCCAAGCTCGCGGTTGAGACATCGATGGTCGCGGTTCCACTTGGAATGAGCAAATCGACGATCCCGACTATGGCCATCAGGAGAAGATTACTGATCGTGATGAATGCCGCGAGCCAAATGATGGCGCTAATCGCCCCGGTCGCCATGCGGCTGGTAAACTTAACGAGCGCAAACGGCAGGAACACAAAGCCGATGGCTTTGGCGGCGAAGAAAAAGATCGCCGCGCCTTCCGTGATCGCCCACACGATGACCAGCACCAGCATCAACATCAGCATGAACACGCTCACCAAGACGACACGCAGCGTGTCGGTGAATAGGTCCACAACGCCGACATGAACGGCGAAGTAGGCGTCCCATAGCTTTTGATGCAGGACAGACAGATCGGCACTCCCCAAGATCTCGATTTGGAAGAGCTCCACCAGGCCCGCGCCGAAGAGCCAGATGGCATCGGCAGCTTCGTTGTAGACCTTGATGGCGACCACGATGAACGAAAAACCGAATAGGATGGTGAGACCGGCCACCCACCAGGCCGCACCCTGCGTGAGGCCCTTGTAAAGAGCGCCGGCCGCGTAGAACACCATAAACGCGGGTAACAGCGTATCGACCACGAGGCTCTTAATGCTCTGACTATTAGATAGTTTGTTCATCTTCTCGGCGAGGCCAGTCATGAAGACTCCGAACTGATCCCCGAGGCCATCTGCAGGCGCCGCGCGCACCAGCGCGGGAAGCAGCACCCCGGCAGTGATAAGGGCCACCGCTGAGCGTCTCATGGGCGCGGTTTCTCCTCCTGCAAGCGGCGCTGCTGCTTCAGCAAAGAATCGGAGAAGTCCCGCTGTGCTTTCATCGGATCGCCCAAGGTGCCCAAGCTCGGGTCTTTCTTCACTTGCTCGGGCGGGTTGCAGTCCTGCACACTGGCCGTCGTCCGCGTGTTAAGGTAGAGCGAATAAGAGAGCGCTATCGCCAGGACGATGATCACGGCGTTTTTCATGGGATTAACCTCCCCTTACCAGGTCTACATACGGATTCGCAGAGCCGCCCACACGCTCGAGACGGCCTTCGAGAAAGCTACGGTCCAGCCGCTCGATCACGCGGTTGCGATCATCGGTCTCGATACGCTGTTGCTCGTTGATTTGCCAGAGCAGCTTTTCGGTGACGGCCAGATGCTCCTGGGTCTGCTGCATCTGTAAACCCTGCGCGGCTGCCATGGTTTGCAGGGTCGCGAGTTCCGACATGTCACCGAGCCCGTTGAGCTCGATCTGCATGTCCTCGATGGCCCCGCGCCGCTCTTCCGATGCGATCATGCTGCTGCTGATATCCTGCAGTAGTTCCTGTGCACGCGTTTCGCGCCCGCGTTGTACATCGAGGTAGTCGTTGAGCGCAGCGAGGCTGTCGGCGTCCAACGCATCGCCGAGCTTGTCTATGAGCTCGGGCCGGGTCGGGGTCGTCGCGTAACTCGATGCGTAGACAGCATTGAGCAGATCGCGTGTCAGCCCGCCTCCAACGAGCCCCTCCAAACGGCCGTAGATGCCATAAGCTTTCCCGACAGCGAGTTGATAAGCGCGCTGCAATCGGAAAAGCGCGGTGACACCGGTCTTGTCCAGCAGCCACCGCTCCGTATCCAACAGCATCTGCTCGTACTGCGATATGGTGGTGGCTACTTCATCGAGCTGGGCGAGATACTGCCCGGCATTTTCGACCCAATTGGTCGGATCGTAGACAATGTCCCCAATACCGAAGATCGCCCAGCTCGGTAGGCTCGCGCTTAGCGTGCTTACGAGAAGCGTCGCGGCAATTGCTTTACGAATCGTCGTTTTCATGATTCCCCCTAATGTGCATAGCCGACGAACACGGAAATGACCAGCGGCAGCTCGGCGATGAGCAGCGCGTACATCACCGCGTTGCTGCCGCTTCGTAGAAACGAGGTCTGTGGCGCCAGTGCAACCGCATAGAACGCCGCGGCCAGGCCGGTGACGGACACGAAGATCGCATACGGCCCCAGAAAGAACCGGACAAACTCCTGCAGGAGTTTCACCCCGGCCTGGAGTGCCGGGTTCGGACCGGGCGCGAGATCGGGCGCCGCGGCCAGAGCGAGCACAGGTGTCAACGCCAGGGTAAATGCCACGACGTGTACGCATCGACAGCGCGTCATTTGAGATCTCCCAGCGCGTAGTCGTTTAAAACGGCTGCGACGTAGTTTTGGGTCTCGGCATAGGGCGGGATCCCACCGTGTTTGATGACTGCATGCTCGCCGGCGTTGTAGCCCGCGAGCATGAGCGGCACGTTCCGGTTGAAGAACCGACCGAGCCAGCCCAAGTATTTGATCCCGCCGACAACGGAGTCGAAGCTATCCGTGACGCCGAATCGCTGCGCGGTCGCGGGCATCAGCTGCATCAATCCGACCGCGCCCGTGCGGCTGACGGCGCTCGGGTTACCGTTTGATTCTGCACGGATCACGGCATGCGCTAAGGCAGGATCGACACCCTCGGCCTTGGCGGTGGTATCCACCAGTTGCCTGATGGCGCAGGGTAGCGTGAGCTGCTTCGTTGGGAAAACCGCGCGCGAATCGATCGGGGCAGCGTGCCGCGGCGCGCCCATCGGATCCGAAAACCGCGCAGGCGCCCCGAAGTGCGACGATTCACCGAAGAGTACCGCGTGTGCCGACATCGGAAGCACGAGGCTAATCCACCAGATCTTTCGCAACGACACGTTTTGTCACCTCGGCGCCTTTCGGGATAGGTTCCACCGCGATACGGCCGCGCGCGATGTCGACGGCCAGCGCGTTCTCGCCCCCGATAATGGCGAGGAGCGCCCGCTCGATGCTCATGTAGTCCGGCACTTGTGCCAGCGGCGACAATGGGCGCCGCAGGAGCGCAGGGTCCCCCGATAACCGATACCCGGTGGAGTCCAATACCCATTGGCTCGCGGCCTCGACGGTACGCGCCTCGGTTGGCAAGTTTATCAAGCGCACGCCTGTGTGCAGCCTGTTGTACTGATCACCCTTCACCTCGACGACCGTGGTGCCGTGTTCGGCAAGGGCCTCGCGTTCATGGATCGGCGTCGCTGCGCAAGCCGAGAGCAACAGCGTCGCGAGGCATAGAAGTAAATGTGCGTATCGCATTCGACTCCTCCTAGTAGATGGTTTTGTCCGTGAGCTCATAGGCGGGTAAGGTGATCGGCGCCTCGATGAAGATGGCGACAGGGGTCCCCGCTTCGACCGTTTTGGTCGGCTGGACGTTGAGGTATTTGCCGCCGATGCGTTGGCCGATCTGACTGCTGCCCGCTGCCAAGCCATTCAGGGCCGCCTGACGCGGCGAGAGAATGCCGCCCGAATCCAGGAGGTAACCAGGCGAGGAGAAAGCGAGGGACACGAGGACGCCCCAGGCCTGTGCGCCGATATGGAGATCGCGCTCCGCATCGATTCCGCCTAGGCCGTCCGCGTTCAAGGCTGTCGATGCCTTTCCAAGGTCAACGCTACGGCCATCGGGAAAGCTCAGCCATTTGATCGTCGCGCCGAGGCGCGGCGCGATAGCCTCGTTGATGTTGTTCGAGCTCACGCTACGCCCGGTGAGGGTGACACCGGCCGGGATCAGCACGTAGCGCCCATCGACGCTATAGACAGGCTGTTGCACCACCATCGCCACGGGGCCGGGAAAATCCGATCCCATCGCGTTCTTGGTCACGGCCTGGATCACGGTGCCCGGTGGGATCGGCAACCCACCGCCGGGCGGGATAGCCGGTACGAGAGCGCCGCCTTGATCGGCTCTGCCCGGTTCTGGAGCTTGGTCAGACGCGATCCCAAGACGCTCGTTTAACGCCGCCATCACGCTCTCGCGCTGACGCCGAAGCGCATCAAGCTGGTTTCCGGCAGGCGTGGCGCGTGCCTCGCGCGTCTGTGGCGCTATTTCCCCCTGCGGGTGATAAGGTGCGGTGCGGGCCTTCCAGACGAGGTCTATCTCGGCGTCCCGGATCTTCTGCGCCATGGGATCGATTTTCTCTTTCTTCTCCGCTCTGCGTAGATCGTCTTCGGGCTCCTCGCCTTTGATTTGGCGCATGAGTGCCTCGCGGTGGTTGCGTTCGGCCTCAGCCCGGCGCGCGGCTTCAAGTCGGCGTGCGGCAGCCTCCGCGGCCGATCCGAAGTCCTCGATTCGCGGTTGCGGCGCGATGTTAGGCGGTGCGGCCCGTGGGGCTTGTACCGTGCCCTGATCCTTCAGGCCATTGATGAGGCTCAGCGCTGCGAGGATTAGCAACGCGCCGAGCAAGGAGGCGATCGCGATCCGTTTCTTGGTGCCCCAATCCGACAACCGTTCGGCCGGCTCCGGCATAGTCGGTTCGGTCATTCCGGCGCCCCTCGGGTGATGGTGAGCTCAGCCTCTCCTGCCTTTAGAAAAAAGGACGGGAAGACACCCGCGATACGGTAGAGACCCTTGGTCGCATCGAAGCTGTTTTGTACGACCACCTTCTTTTCATCGACGATGGCCATCACCGTCATGGGTCCCTTGTTATCGCGGACCCGGACCCAACTCATGCGGCCATCGTCCCACACCGAGTCGATGGTCGAGCCATACCAGCCCTCGGGCTCGGTCCAGCGGTAACCGCTGAAGATCTGGGTCCGGTATTTGTCGAGCGCGTCGCGGGCCTGCGCGGCGGCCATGGCGTTCGATTGGGCCATCGGCGCGACAGCCGCTCGGTGGCGTCGCACACCGTCGATGATCTTGTAGCAGATCGGGTGCGATGCCTTCTGCCGCACGATAAAGGGATAAACCGTGCGCGGCTCGTCGATTCCGAAAACATGCAGGGTCGTGGTAGAGCCGCCGGGGATCGCTTTAGTATTCACCTTCGGGGAGATGATGATCACGTTGTCCGGCGTGCCGGTGGTGGCATCGTCGACGCGCCACACCTCCGGATTGTTGGCGAGATAATGACTGTAGGGCTGCGGGAACTCGATCGACGTGCCCAAATCGACGGAGGTGTAGACGGTCGGCGTCGCGCCCTCGCGGAAATAGATATTCGTACAGCCATCGCCGCGCGCACTCTGCGGGAGGACGGATAGGATGAGGAGTGCCATCACTGGGCTGGCGCTGTTAAACTTCTTTCTGATCATCGCTAAACTCCTAGCTAGTTTGGTGATGGTAAGCACCCCAGGCGTATCTCCCGCGTCTGGGGTGCGTCTGAACGCGTCGATTAATGTCCCCCTTCCCTGGCCCTCATCGCTGCCTCGCGGCTGTAATCGGGCGCCAGCGCGTAACTCAGGATCTCGATGCCCGGCGTGTTCACCCGGAAATATTCGATCCCCTTGCTGGGTGCGATCTTGCTGAGCTCCGCGATCTTCTTGGCTTGCTCGCGCTCGTTCAGTAAACGGAATTGCACCGTCAGCCGCTTGTACTCCGTTGCAAGCACGCGCGCGCTTTTCACGGTCGTGAGTGTCAGGAGGACACCGTATTGATAGGTGGTTCCGTACTCGCGAATTAAGGGCTCGGGGTTGACGCTCAGGACCTCGACATCGTTCGGGGTGGCTTCGATATCGGCGCACTCGCGGCAGGCGGCGTGCTCGGCCGCGACGCCGGGCGCATCGAAATGCCCGGTGTCCTTGTTTTTGCCACGATAGACCAGGACGAGATCGGGCGCGAGAAAATACTCGGCCTTGCTCAAGTCATCGCGGATCGTGGTGCGGACCTTGTTATACCGCCAGTGAGCGAAGTCCATGAGCTTGGCTTTGATGACGCCCTCGGTCCAGCTCACTTGTCCCTTGACATCGGGAAGCTCGTCGTAGGCGCTCACCAGTCCCCCGCGCTCGACGGAGTGGAAGATATGCACGTTTTCGCGGGCGGCCAGCGAAGCCACGCGCCAGCCGTGCAGTGCATAAGCCGTGACGCCAAGCGCACCGGCTAGCAGGACGGCCATCAGGTTCCGCGAGGTGATCGCGACCGCGACCACCGACAACTGCCTCGATGTGACCTTAGCCTGCTCGTCGTCGGTCAATCGGAACACGTCGTTTCTCCAGAAGTTGGGTATAAGTGAGCTCCAGGGCTTTGGCGGTGCCGTGCTCTGCGATCAAGTCATCGATCACGGAATCCCGATAGATGGCCTCGGCGGGCGTGGAGGTATTGATCACTATCTGGCCGGGTTCGGCGCGCAGGATCAGTTTCTTGCTGATCCCGGCCTCGCGTTGCACGAGGTAAAGCTCCTTCTGCGGCTCCAATTCACGGATAGCCTTGCACTCGCCCGCTGTGAGCTGGAACGCTTCGCGATAAGCTCCCTCGTCCATGGTGGGATCTGAGAGGAAGAGGAAGCTCGTGCACGCCGTCCGGATCCCATCCCAGCCCTTGGCCTGCAAACAATGCATCGGGCTTTGGGTCCATAGGCTTACGCCATAGTTGAATTTGCGGCCGGTGACAAAGGACTCCTCGATGACTTTCGCGCCGATGTCCCGCTTCAGCATCCAGCGCGCTTCATCGATGTCGACGAGCTTCGGGACACCGCGCACGGCCGGATCTTCGAAGGATGTTGTGGTGCGGTGGAACATCTCATAGAGCACGGGCACCAACACCGGATCAAGCGTCTTGATGGCCTGGAGGTTGTACACACCCAACGGCGTGCACATATCGCCGATGGCGTCCTCGGCGGCATCGAAATACTGTGCATACATACCATCCAGGGTAGCGGCATCCCCGTACATCCAACGCGTGAACTTGCGCCGCACGCTGGTTGGCAAATGGTTGATGAGCGTCCCAAGCTTCCATGCGTCCCGTGGCAAGCCCAATGTCTCGGCGATGCCGCGATCTATAACCTCCTGATCGAGTGCCGTCAAAACACGCATGTCCTCGGCGTCGTTGCTGTCAAGGAGGAGCCTCAAGAGCCGCATGAGGTGACCCTTGAACACCCGGTCGTCTTGGCCTTGGCAGTTGACGAAGGGGTTAAAACCTCGATCGCGGCCCTCGCCGAATCGCAATACGCCGGCGTCGTTCCCGAACGCCTTGGCCAACGTTTCGGCACCGGGATCGATGTCGATGGCGCGCACGAGCCCGCCGTATTTGAGGAAATGGGAGAGCAGCACCAGCCGTGTGAAGGTCTTACCCTTGGAGGTCGGGCCGATGCCGATGGTGAAATTGCGTCCGTTGATCCAGGGCGAGTAGCAGAACACTTCGCCGGTCGTGGTCTCGAAGGGATACAGGCATTCGTCCTCGATGTGCTCGATGTAACGACTCCCCTCGGAGGCACGAAAGACCAGGGAGGTCTCGGCCGCCACCTCATGGGCCGCACTCATGTCGCGGATGCTTTTCGCACCGCCCGCCGGTTGTATCGTGGCGAAGGCGTGCACGGCATCGACGTCTTCCCAGGTGAGCGCGATCCCACGCTCGGTGATCCAACGGTCGAGGTCCATCGCCGTTTCGCGGATCGCCTTCGGATCATCGCCGAATGCCAAGAGGAACGCATGCCAGGCACCCCATAGGGTATTCAACGCCTCGGCCTGGCCGAGCTCGGCGAACTTTGCGCGAAGAGCCGGCGTCAATTTGGAGTCGTCTACTTCATCGCGTCCCTTGATGAGATCCCACCAACGGATCGCCTTGCGCTCGAGCTGCAGCCGCTTTGCGTGAAACCTGCTCCAGGTCTGGAGCTCACTATAGGGCGTGAAC
>JBOIDH010000080.1:0-8409 GCA_050740495.1 Gammaproteobacteria bacterium
TGCCGGGCCCGAAGATTTTCTGACGGGCTGGTTGTTGAGCGCCGATGAGCACCGGGCGTGGGGCCGGCCGGTTGGTATACTGCAAATGCCGGACGGGTCCATGCTCGTCTCCGACGACGGCGGCGGACGGATCTGGCGGGTGTCGTATGCTACTCCTTGACCGAGGACTGCTCACGGGAAAGATAAAGCCACGTCTCGATCCCAAGCGAAGCGTTATACCCTCGGCGCTCCGTCGTGGCATAATCCCCGGCGATGGGTGCTATGATTGAGGCGTGTACAAGTTAGAGTTTACCGCCAGCGCTCTTGACGATTTTGGCTATATCAAGAAGGCCGAACAAAATTTCATTCTGGACAACATCGAGGCGTCGCTGCGGTACGAATCGCTGGTCGAGACACGACTCCGAAAACCGCTACGCCCGAACAATTTATCGGCTTGGGAGTTGCGCGTAAGTGATTTTCGCGTTTTCTATGATGTGGAGGAAGACGAGAAGGTGGTTCTGATCAAGGCAGTGGGTTACAAAAAACACAACGTTCTCTATATCCGCGGTCGGAGGTTTGAGTTATGAAAACAGTCGAGCTTCTATCTGAAGCAGCGCCTAGCCTAGGAGAGTTATTGGAGCTAGCGGAGCAAGAGAGTCTGCTACTGAAAACGCCGGATGGGCGTGAGTATATACTGTCAGAAGTGGATGACTTGAGCCAAGAGATTGAACAAATCAGAGATAACCCGGAGCTGATGGAGTTTCTGGACCATCGCTCCCAGGAAAAAGAAAGGTTCAGCTTGGATCAAGTGAAGCAAAAGCTCGGTTTATAACCTGGTTCGAGCCTATCCATCTTGCTCGGAGCGCATGTGGCTGCCCGCCGATGAGCACCGGGCGTGGGGCCGGCCGGTTGGTATACTGCAAATGCCGGACGGGTCCATGCTCGTCTCCGACGGCGGCGGCGGACGGATCTGGCGGGTGTCGTATGTTACTCCTTGATCGGGGACTGCTCGCGGGCAAGATCGAGCCAGGTCTCGACCACCGTGTCGGGGATGAGCGAGAAGCCCTTGTAGTGTACGCGCGCAGCTTGAAGAAAGCACACGCTGATTTCGGGAATCGGTGAGCGTAAGGGTGTTTGCTGGAGAGTTCCGCATGGCCGTGCGTTCGCGCGTTCATACAGTTCGGTGGTATTTTTCCAGGTTGAGTGCGATTTAAGGCGGTAGTTTATGCAGTTACGCACGCGGCCTATCCAGTGCCAGCCGAGCTTCTCGACGGCGGCGAACCAGGGCCCTCGAAAGCCGGCATCGGTAATGATAATTGGGCGGCAGTGCGCGGGTAGCAGTTCCTTAAGTTCGCGGAGGAAGCGTGCGTGAGTCGTGGGCGTGTTGTAGTGCTTCAAGGGATAGACGGCTTCGTAAAGCGGCAGTGCGCGGCCTTCGACGACCAGGGCCGCACGGATCAAGAGCAGGCGCTGTTGCTCGACGATGTCTGACCAATCGACCAAGATCCACGGCTGGGGAAGGTGTTGGCAGAGACGTTGGCAAAGCGCTTGGTACAGCGCCAGCCGTTCACCTTTAAGATGGATGTTCGGCAACAGCCGGTCTATACGCTTGATGTTGTGTTTTGTCCGAGCGGGACTGTTGAGCCGCCGTCCTAAGGCGGTGACGGTAAGAAGGCGCCCGACATCAGTGCTTCGACGGCCGCGGCCAATGCAACGGCACGTCTCTTATGCAGCGAAGCGACGGTATCCAGAACCACTGTGTGTAATACTTTGAGTAAGCGCATCGTGTCTTTCCTCGGCTCCAACGATTTGTTTGGCGACAAGTATTGGATCAGAAAACACGATGCGCTGCTATCTCTTTGTTTAAGATCAAATTCTCCGCTCGGTTTGTGGGGATACCTTAGACCTCGGCGTTAGGGCGTATCCGCCGTCTCAGATATGGCCACCGCCGAAAAGATCGCGAACGTCTATCTTGAAGGCTCCGTGGCTGAGGCCTTCATGCATCTTGCTGTATCAGAAGGTCTTGCAGAATACGGCTATTTAGACAACGTCATGGAGCAGATCCTCGCGCGCTATCGGGCTTCCAGAATGCGAAACCGGGCTTTAACCGCTACGTTGTTGTATGACCGGTTGCATGTTGTTGAATACCTCGACTCCTTCGATCTCAAGGAGCTAGGGCGAGCCGGAATTGTTGCCGAGAGCAAACCGGCCGAAAGCCCAGCAAGGCGCGGGAGTGGTTCTTGGCCTCGCGGAGCGACTCTTTTTTCTTCCGAGCAACTCGACGTGCTCTTGTCCGTTCGAAATGCGTTGCTACCGTACTTGAGACGGCATCGCATCTTCAACGCAGCGGCCTTAGACCACGGCGTGGAACTCCTAAAAGACCCGGATTTCCTCTACCATGAATCAAGGAAGTGTCGTCGTAGTAATGTGATCAGCCCCGACATGTTTCTAGTGATGGAGTTTGAACGCGTGTTACTACCTTTGGTGGAGCTCCTTAGAAATATGAACGGCACAAAGTCAGCAATTGAAACGACCAAGATTGGCTCCCCGGGGTCTTTTCATCTAGAGACTGTAACCACAGTAAATCCGAGGTCGCTCTATAGGTCGTACGCAATATTGCTTGAAGAGATTACAGCGTTTCCCAAACCTCGGAGTCTGAATGAGGCGATCGAGATTCGGAACGATCGACGAATTGTCGAGTTCCGCAACAACCTATGGCATTGGGCGGAGGTGATTCAAGCAGAAGACGCCGGTGGAGAGCGACGACTTCGGAAGGAGCTTCAGAGTGCAAGCAAGAGCCTACAGAGTTTCCCAAGGCTAAGGCGAGTCTCCCTATTCCTGACCTACCTGTCACTTCCAGTGGCATTCGTTCCCTTTCTCGGGCTACCGATCGCTGCGCTTGGAGTAGCGATACAGACATACTCCGACGCGAAGGCGAGAAAGCTCCGATGGCTGATGGTCAATGTCTAGGACTCGCCCTAACAAGCCGATCGACAGCGCGGGCGGCGTTCAGCGAAATACTTCGCGGGCTGCAACTTGAGATACAACTAAACCTCGTCTGGATTGATCTCGAGCGACTACTAACTGGAAACTTGAGTCCACGATTTCACCGTCCGGATCGGGTCGCACCCGGTCGTTCGGTCTTAGCGTAGGATTTTTTCCGTTTCGTGAGCTGACCCCTATGTTACTCCTTGACCGGGGACTGCTCACGGGCAAGATCGAGCCAGGTCTCGACCACCGTGTCGGGGTTGAGCGAAATGCTTTCGATTTCCTGATTGACCAGCCAGCGGGCGAAATCGGGGTGATCGGAAGGGCCTTGCCCGCAGATCCCGATATACTTACCGGCGTCGCGGCAGGCGTTGATGGCCATGGAAAGCAAGGCCTTGACCGCTGGATTGCGTTCATCGAAGGCGGCGGCGACCAGCCCCGAGTCACGATCGACGCCGAGGGTCAGTTGGGTGAGGTCGTTCGATCCGATCGAGAAGCCGTCGAAATACTCTAGAAAATCCGCGGCCAGCAGGCAGTTGGACGGGATCTCACACATCATGACAACGCGTAACCCCTCGCGGCCGCGCTCGAGGCCGTGCTGTTTTAGGAGCTCCGTGACTGAGCGCGCCTCCTCTAGCGTGCGCACGAACGGCACCATCACCTCGACGTTAATCAGCCCCATCTCCGCGCGCACCTTGCGCAGGGCCGCGCATTCAAGCTCGAAGCAGTCGCGGAAGCTATCGGCGATATAGCGCGAAGCCCCTCTGAATCCGAGCATGGGATTCTCTTCCGCCGGCTCGAAATGCTCGCCGCCTAAAAGATTACGGTATTCGTTGGATTTAAAGTCCGAAAGCCGGACGATGACAGGTTTCGGGGCAAACGCAGCCGCTAGCACGGCGATGCCTTCGGCCAGCTTGTCCACGAAAAAGCTGACCGGGTCCCGGTAAGCCTGCGTGCGCACGGCTATTCTCTCCTGCAGCGGGCGAGGCATCCGGTCGAATTGGAGCAATACCTGCGGATGGATGCCGATCATGCGGTTGATGATAAATTCCAGCCGCGCGAGCCCGATCCCCTGATTCGGGATCGCGGCGAACTCGAAAGCCCGGTCGGGATTGGCGACATTCATCATGATTTTCACCGCGAGCGCCGGCATCGTCTCGAGCTTGACGACACTGCGCTCGAACGCAAGCTTGCCGTCGTAGACGAACCCCTCCTCCCCCTCCGCGCAAGAGACCGTCACCTCGCGCCCCTCGCCGATACACTCGGTCGCATGGTTGGTCCCGACCACGGCCGGCACACCCAGCTCGCGGGCGACGATCGCGGCGTGACAGGTCCGCCCGCCGCGGTTGGTGACGATCGCCGCGGCCCGCTTCATGACCGGTTCCCAATCGGGATCGGTCATGTCCGCGACCAGCACCTCGCCGGCCTGAAAGCGTGGCATGTCCTCGACGCCAGCGATGACACGGGCGCGGCCCGCACCGATACGTTGCCCGATGCTCCGGCCGCTCACCAGTACCGCCGCTCTCTGCTTCAGGGAATACCGTTCCAGCGTTTGCGCGGGACCCCGGCTTTTCACCGTTTCCGGGCGTGCCTGAAGGATATACAAGCAGCCGTCGCTGCCGTCCCTGGCCCATTCGATATCCATCGGACAACCGTAATGCGTTTCGATTCGCAGGGCGTAGCGGCCGAGCTCATGGATCTCCGGATCGCTCAACGCGAAGCAGCGGCGTTCCGCTGCGGCGACCTCCACAATGCGCGTCGGTTCGCCCTCTCCCAAGACCATCTTGACGGCTTTATCCCCGAGGTTGCGCCGGAGAATAGCGGGCCGGCCCGCCACCAGACCCGGTTTGTAGACGTAGAATTCATCCGGGTTCACCGCGCCCTGCACCAACGTCTCGCCCAGTCCATAGACCGCGGTGATCAAAACGACGTCGCGAAATCCCGACTCGGTATCCAGCGTGAAAATCACTCCGCTGGCACCCAGATCACTGCGCACCATCCTTTGGATCCCTGCCGAGAGCGCTACCTGATGGTGATCGAAACCATGATGCGCCCGGTAGGCGATCGCGCGGTCGTTATACAAGGAGGCGAATACCCGCTTGACGGCATGCAGGACATTGTCGAGACCTTGAACGTTGAGGTAGGTCTCCTGCTGGCCCGCGAACGAGGCCTCGGGCAGATCTTCCGCTGTAGCGGAGGATCGCACCGCGACCGGTGTGCCGCCTGGCAATTCCGCATACGCCGCGCCGATCGCCCGTTCCAGGCCTTGCGCGAACGGCGCCTCTAACACCCATTGGCGGATAGCGGCGCCGGTCTTGGCGAGTGCGCTAACGTCGTCCACGTCCAGTGCGCCCAAGGAGGCCCGAATGCGCTCATCAAGCCCGCCGCCAGCTAAAAACTCCCGGAAAGCGGCCGCCGTCGTCGCGAAACCGGAGGGAACGCGAACCCCTGTTCCCGCAAGCTTGGCGATCATCTCTCCGAGCGAGGCGTTTTTTCCCCCGACCTCCGCCACATCCGCCATGCTCAGCGTCGCAAGTTCGACGACGTAAGGTTGCACCCTATGATCTCCTCAGAGCTTGTGAATAAATCTACTGCGCAACCCGCCCGCATCGTTGCGCGGTGCTCGGAATCCTCATGTATTTGCACATACACTGCGGTTGCTCGTCCCATCCTTGGGACTCGCCCCTTCGGGGCTTGCGCTCCGTTTCGGTCCCGGCGAAACGGTCCTGCGCGCCTCGCGCCTCGCGAGCGGGCGTGCTCGCTACGATTTCTTCACAAGCTCTCAGCGTTTCGATTCTGATACTATGGGATCTCTATGCGACGCACGGTATTTTTCATGTCCGACAGCACGGGAATCACCGCCGAGACCCTCGGCAATAGTCTTTTGGCCCAGTTCGACGGTCTCGATTTCAAGCGTATCACACTCCCCTTCGTCGATAACCAAGAAACCGCCCGAGCAGCGCTGTCGATGATCGAAACCGCCGCGGCGCAAGATGGAACGCGTCCGCTGGTATTTGCAACGATGGCCGATCCTGATCTGCTTGATTTTTTCACTGGCGGCCGGGCCTTGGTATTGGATTTGATTCGCGTCTTCATCGGCTCCCTGGAGGCCGAGCTTGGCCGTCCCTCGAGCCACGCCAAGGGCCGTTTCCATGGAATAGTCGATAACAGCAGCTATGACGTGCGCATGGACACGCTGAATTTTGCCCTCACCCACGATGACGGCATGTCCACGGCGCGTTACCCGCAAGCGGATCTCGTCTTGCTCGGTGTCTCACGTACCGGAAAAACACCCACGTGCATCTATCTCGCCATGCAATTCGGCGTGCGCGCCGCGAACTACCCGCTCACGGAGGAAGACTTAACGCGGCAAAGTCTCCCCAAGGTCTTGGTTCCGATACGCCCGCGGCTCTATGGCCTGACCATCGATCCCGAACGGCTCCATCGCATCCGCTCCGAGCGCCGCCGGCATAGCGCTTATGCGTCGCTCAACCAATGCCGCAAGGAGATCACCGACGCCGAAGCCCTGTTCCGTAGCGAACGTATTCGGTCGTTGAATGTGACCTCCATGTCGATCGAGGAGATCGGCTCGCATCTCTTGCAAGAGATGGGCTTGGAGCGGCGTTCATTCTAATGCTTGCTTGGAACAGGACCGAAGTAATAAATCCACAGGTATTGACGATCACGACATCGGCATGTTCGTAACCCGGACCAACCCGTGTCGCGACAGCCGGCGATATTTGTTATTCTAGACCCTGCGTGGATGGTTTCAGCACATTTAGGCGCTTACTGAAACAACATCGACAAAAAGTTGTCGATAGTTGGCGGTGCCACGAACTGCCCCGACAGGGGCCACTTTTCGAAGCGTAGTCTGCGAAAAGGGTAGATTCTCACACATCCAATGTCCTACAGAGCCGCTTCAACAAGTCCGGGAGTCCCTTCTCCCTCCGGGAGAAGGCTAGGATGAGGGGAATCAAATCAAACACATGTGTCGATTATCCCCTCACCCCAACCCTCTCCCGCTGGGAGAGGGAGACAAGAGGGTGCCTCTCCCGGAGGGACAGGGAACTTGGAGAGGTACTTCGAATTTCAAATATGTTTGGCTAGCTTTCTTGGCTAGTTCCTATGAAGCCCGTGAAAGCTTTTCTCACCGTCATGTTCGCCGATATCAGCGGCAGCGCCGAGCTGTATCGCTTGCTCGGGGACACAGGGGCTAGTATAAAAATCGCAGAATACCTCGATCTACTGACGGCGATCGCCGCGCAGTATCAGGGTAGCATGATTAAAACCATCGGCGACGAGATCCTCTGCACCTATCCGAAGCCCGACGCCGCGATGACCGCCGCCGGCGCGATGCACCGCTCCTTTGAAGCCAAGAACGTGATGCTCAACGAGGGTCTTACGCTCGGGAACGCATTGAGGATCGGGATGCATTATGGCCCGGTGATTTACGACGGCAGCGATATCTTCGGCCGTGCCGTTAACACGGCCGCGCGCATGGTCGCTATGGCTAAGTCGAAACAGACCCTCACCACGCGCCGTACGGTGACGCAGCTCACCCCGCTCAAGCGCTCGCTGACATGCTTGGTCGATCGGGTATCGATCAAAGGGCTACGCGATCCCGTCGATGTCTTCGAAGTGATCTGGAAAGAGGATGAGATGACCCATAGTCCGAGCGACATCCCGGCCGACATCCTTGCCACGACCGGCGCCGAGGTTTCGCTCTTATTACGCCACCAGGACTGCGAGTTCAAACTAAGCGGCCGGCTTCCGTTCGTCATCATAGGCCGAAGCACTACTTGCGATCTGATCGTCGAGGATAAGATGGTGTCGAGGCAGCACTTGCGCGTCGAGTTTCGCCGCGGCAAATTTTACGCGATCGACTACAGCACCAACGGAACGTTTATCAGGACCAGCGCCGGCGAGGAGCTGTTTATCCGGCGCGAGGAATCGCCGCTTTGCAGTTCGGGTGAAATGAGGCTTGGGCGTTCTTTTGGCGAGCCCACCGATCACATGGTTCACTTCGAAACAAAAGGGCAGCTTAGTTAATTTAATTAAGCGCCATTAAACGCCGCATTCGCTGTCACGGGACAATGAGTTTGTTCGTTCTAAGGTACTGATTCCACTGTGTCCACGGAACTCGCTTGGACTTCGAGCGCGTGCTCCCACATCGGGAAAGTGCGCAAGATCAACGAAGACGCCTATCTCGATAAGCCACATGCCGGCCTATGGGTGGTCGCGGACGGCATGGGGGGACATGCGGCGGGAGACCAGGCGAGCAGGTCGATCGTCGCCGCCCTCGGCGGCGTGTCTCCCGCCCCCACGCTCGGAGTCTTCGTGGACCGCGTGTGCGACTGTCTGCAACGGGTCAATCAAGAGCTCATTGCGATTGGCGCCGAGAAACATCGCATCACGGGCAGCACGGTGGTGGCGCTCCTGGCG